>CAZPHZ010000048.1:0-12795 GCA_964586035.1 uncultured Saprospiraceae bacterium | reverse complement strand
GTTTTGATGAGTGATGTGCTTGAAGCACCTGGATGACAAGCATACACTTTTACATCCCTTTTGCCAGCTTTTTTTAATCTATCCTGTAATTCATAAACACACATGATCTGTGCTAATTTACTTTGGGTATATACCCCATTGGGACTGTATGTTTTATCCCAGTTCATATCGTCGAACTGTATGGTTTTAATACCTAAATTATAACCCATACTACCTACAGTAACAATACGTCCTTTCGATTCTTCAATGCGTGGGTAAAGCAGGCCTTGTAATAAAAAGTTGCCGTAGTGATTTACGCCCAACTGGCTCTCGAAGCCATCAAGGGTAAACGTTTGTTTGGGTACCTGGGCAATGGCAGCATTACAAATCAAAGCATCTATTTGAGGAACCGTTTTAAGAACTGCTGCTGCTGCTTTTTTCACGGAAGCTTGCTCTGCCAGGTCCATTTGGATATTAGTTACGTCAATTTTATTAGCAAACTCTTGTTTTAAAGTTGCAATGGTGTCCTCTGATTTTTTCAGGTTACGATTGAGCATTACCACTTTTGCGCCTTTTGATAGCAATATTCTGGCTGCTTCAAACCCTGTTCCGCTTGTAGTACCTGTAATAACAAATGTTTTACCTTTAAGAGACCCGATTCTCTCTGGTGTCCACCCTCTTTTACCAAATTTATTTGTATTCATTTTTGCTTATTTTTTATTGTTTAAAAGAATAAGGCAAAGGTAGGTGTTACAGCCCCTTAAACATTAAGACATAATTACGAATAATTTTTTGTAATTATGGAGATGAAAAAGACTGAAAAAGGGACGAAGAAGTTCACCAAAGAAGAAAAGCTATCGATAATCGGAGAGGCCGGTAAAAATGGCGTTAAGGTTACCTTGGCCAAATACGACTTGTACCCTGCCACTTATTACTACTGGAAAAAGAAACTATTGGTGCACGGTGAGGACGGGCTGAACCACCGCACACTCAAGGCCCATGAGTCTGAGATCAAAAGGCTTGAGAAGGAAAACGAATCGTTGAAGATCCTTTTGGCTGAGAAAGAATTGGAAGGAAAGCTAAAAGACGACATGCTAAAAAAAAAGTATCCAGGGCTGAGAAAGAAACTTTAGTACGGGACTACATGGCCTTGGGTTTGAAACGGGACCGGTGCCTGGGTATCACGGGGCTCACCAAAAACCAGTTTTACTATGTCCAAAAAGGGACAAGGCCAGGCAAGCGTCCCTCGGGGGTTACCGCCTGGAGAGACCCTGCGACATTGATACGTTACGAAGTGGACAACTCGGAAGTGGTACAGAAAATCGTGGAAATAAAACTTGACCCCGACCACACGAACTGGTACCGGATGATTGCAACGACATTACAGATCCGTGGATATTACATCAACCATAAAAAAGTTTACCGGTTGATGAACGAGTATGTATTACTTGAGCAACCAAGAAAAAGGACGGGCCGTGATTTTGTAAAATACAGAAGGGTGGCCCCTGAAGGGCCGCTACGGGTAATAGAGATGGATATCAAGTATGTGTGGATATACGAAAAGCGCAGATACGCTTTTGTGCTCACGGTGATCGATACCTTTACCCGGTACGTACTGCACTGGACGGTTGGTTACTCCATGAAAAGTGAACAGGTGAAAAACGTTTGGGAACGCATCGTTGCCGAATATTTACAGCCGGCCGGAAAATTAACGGATGCCTTGGAAATCGAAGTCAGGAACGATAATGGAAAGCAATTCAATTCGGACCTCATAGTTGGCTTTTTTAAGGAAAACCAACTTCACCAGGTTTTTACCCATCCGTATACACCTGAGGAAAACGGACATATTGAAAGCTTCCACAGCATCCTGGGAAAAGCGCTCAGCAAAGACAGCTTTACGAGCTTATTGATGCTGGAGCAAAGACTTGAACGGTTCTATCGTGGTTACAATAACGAGAGGAGCCACAGTGGCACCTGTTACAGCCCCTTAAACATTAAGACATAATTACGAATAATTTTTTGTAATTATGGAGATGAAAAAGACTGAAAAAGGGACGAAGAAGTTCACCAAAGAAGAAAAGCTATCGATAATCGGAGAGGCCGGTAAAAATGGCGTTAAGGTTACCTTGGCCAAATACGACTTGTACCCTGCCACTTATTACTACTGGAAAAAGAAACTATTGGTGCACGGTGAGGACGGGCTGAACCACCGCACACTCAAGGCCCATGAGTCTGAGATCAAAAGGCTTGAGAAGGAAAACGAATCGTTGAAGATCCTTTTGGCTGAGAAAGAATTGGAAGGAAAGCTAAAAGACGACATGCTAAAAAAAAAGTATCCAGGGCTGAGAAAGAAACTTTAGTACGGGACTACATGGCCTTGGGTTTGAAACGGGACCGGTGCCTGGGTATCACGGGGCTCACCAAAAACCAGTTTTACTATGTCCAAAAAGGGACAAGGCCAGGCAAGCGTCCCTCGGGGGTTACCGCCTGGAGAGACCCTGCGACATTGATACGTTACGAAGTGGACAACTCGGAAGTGGTACAGAAAATCGTGGAAATAAAACTTGACCCCGACCACACGAACTGGTACCGGATGATTGCAACGACATTACAGATCCGTGGATATTACATCAACCATAAAAAAGTTTACCGGTTGATGAACGAGTATGTATTACTTGAGCAACCAAGAAAAAGGACGGGCCGTGATTTTGTAAAATACAGAAGGGTGGCCCCTGAAGGGCCGCTACGGGTAATAGAGATGGATATCAAGTATGTGTGGATATACGAAAAGCGCAGATACGCTTTTGTGCTCACGGTGATCGATACCTTTACCCGGTACGTACTGCACTGGACGGTTGGTTACTCCATGAAAAGTGAACAGGTGAAAAACGTTTGGGAACGCATCGTTGCCGAATATTTACAGCCGGCCGGAAAATTAACGGATGCCTTGGAAATCGAAGTCAGGAACGATAATGGAAAGCAATTCAATTCGGACCTCATAGTTGGCTTTTTTAAGGAAAACCAACTTCACCAGGTTTTTACCCATCCGTATACACCTGAGGAAAACGGACATATTGAAAGCTTCCACAGCATCCTGGGAAAAGCGCTCAGCAAAGACAGCTTTACGAGCTTATTGATGCTGGAGCAAAGACTTGAACGGTTCTATCGTGGTTACAATAACGAGAGGAGCCACAGTGGCACCAAAGGCATTCCGCCTGCGAAATTTTGGGCTTTGTTCGAGCTGGACAAAATAGAAGTGATACCTTTGGAAAAGCGCAAAGTAAAGTTTAAGCTGAAAGTAGCTTATCAGGATATATTGACAATCCCTTCGATAGGCAAATACGCCTATCGGGTATTACGAGCATGAGGGAGACTCTCGCTTATTTTTGAAGCCCTCGATGGGCTGAAAAAAATACGTAAGTATTGGCGGGCCCGCTCAATACAATCGACTTCGGTTCAATAGTCACCATCGGTCGACTCTCGCTGGGGCAAAGATATATCTGATCTAATTGTTTTTATAACCCTCGTAATTTATTGTCTGAATTATAGGGGGCTGAATCACTTGCTTCTCAACTTGCCATTTAGAGAAACAAAAAATAGGGCAGTTTACAGCGGCGCAGCAACTCCACACTTTTGTTACGCACTCATTTGATAGCCATCATGCGAATAGCTTCAATATCATTTCTGGTAGTGTTCATTTTGGCCTGCGGCCAAAATGTGGGGAACGATGACATTTTCCTTCGCTGCCGGCAATTGGTCGTTGTCATCAGCCCAAATGTGGAAAGCACCGGGGCCACGCTTTATTCCTTTGAAAAAGCGGAGGCTGGGTGGCAGCCTGTGGCTGGCCCGCAGGCCGTGATGCTCGGCAGGAGCGGCTTGGCCTGGGGTCGCGGTTTGCATAAAAAACAGGAAGGCCCGCAAAAAAAGGAGGGCGATGGAAAATCCCCGGCAGGCATCTTCTCCCTCGGTCCGGCATTTGGCTATGCCCCGCCCGGCAGCACAGATTTCAAACTGCCATACGTGCAGGCCATGGATGTATTGGAATGCGTGGACGACGCCAGTTCCACCTTTTACAACCAACTCACCGACAGTCTGACGGTAAAAAAAGACTGGCGCAGCAGCGAGTTCATGCACCGTCCGGACAGCCTTTATAAGTGGGGCATATTCGTGAATCACAATGTGCCGGGTGTGGCCGGTAATGGTTCCTGCATTTTTTTCCACATCTGGAAAGGGCCGGGTGCCACCACCTCCGGTTGCACCGCTATGCCAGAGAGATTCCTGTTCTCATTGTTGAACTGGCTCGATCCTGTGCGCCAGCCTTTGCTGGTGCAAATGACCAGCGCTGATTACCGGCGTTTTCAGAAAAAATACGGACTACCGGCGATACCTTGACTCGGCAAATATTCACCGGTTTTGAGCACTCCGGGAATAGATAATTTCACTCAAATTCCTGCCCTGCAACTCTGCATTCCTCGTACATTTGCGGCCGGTTTTTCAAAAATGATTTTCCAAAAATACAAGAAACAATGTACTACCAGAATATCCTGCAAACCATCGGCAATACCCCACTCGTGAAACTCAACAAGGTGGTGGCAGACGTGCCTGCCCTCGTTTTGGGAAAGGTAGAAACCTTCAATCCCGGTCACAGCATCAAAGACCGCATCGGCCTGAAAATGCTCGAAGTGGCGGAACAGGAGGGGCACATTAAGCCCGGTGGCACCATCATTGAATGTACGAGCGGCAACACGGGAATGGGCTTCGCCATCGCCGCCTGCATAAAGGGTTACCGCTGTATTTTTACCACCAACGACAAACAGTCGAAAGAAAAAATGGACCTTTTGAAGGCATTGGGTGCCGAGGTCATCGTGTGCCCGACGGCCGTAGCAGCTACCGACCCGCGCAGCTATTATTCTGTGGCAGAGCGGCTGAGCCGGGAGATTCCAAATTCTTACTGGTTCAATCAATACAACAACCTCGCTAACCGGGAGGCACATTACGATAGCACGGGCCCCGAAATCTGGGAGCAATCCGAAGGCAAAATCACACATCTCGTTGTTGGCGCCGGTACGGGGGGTACCATCTCGGGCACCGGCCGTTACCTCAAAGAGAAAAACCCCAACATCCAGATTTGGGGCATCGATACATACGGTTCGGCCATCAAAAAATACCACGAAACAGGGGTCATCGACGAAAAGGAAATTTACCCCTATATCACGGAGGGAATTGGCGAAGACATCATACCTGACAATTACGATTTCAACGTCATCGACCATTTTGAAAAAGTGACGGATAAGGATGGCGCGGTAATCGCCCGCCGCTTAGCTCGCGAAGAAGGCCTCCTGCTTGGCTACTCGGCCGGTAGCGCAGTGGCAGGGCTACTCCAGCTCAAAGACCGGCTCACCAAAGACGACGTGGTGGTAGTCATTTTCCACGACCACGGCAGCCGCTATATCGGCAAGATTTTTAACGACGACTGGATGCGGGAACGCGGCTTCCTCGACTCTGAACTGAAAGTAAGGGACCTGATAGCTGCCAAAGAGGATAAATCCTTCCTCTTCTCCAAGCTCTCCGATACAGTCAGGCAGGCCTTTAACATGATGAAAGAACACGACATTTCCCAATTGCCTGTCATGGAAAAGGACAAAATGGTGGGGTCGGTGACGGAGACCGATGTGCTGAAATTCCTGCTCGAAAATCCGCTCGAAAATTCTGAGAAACCGGTTGGTAGCGTCATGGGAAAACCTTTCCCTGTTGTGGATGAAGACTTGCCATTCAGGCAACTCAACAAGTACCTTTCGAAGACCGCCCATGCTGTACTGGCAAAAGACCGCGCCGCACAATGGCACATCATCACGCAGTACGACGTGGTGCAGGCGGTATAAAAGGTGAGAAGAGGTCATAGGTAGGAGGTGCCCCGGCTTAAAAAACTCTACGGGTTAACGAAAGTCCGTTTGAAGTTTTTACAGGAATAAAATCAGACCAGAAAGAAGGCTGGCTTTGGAAATGACTGGTATTTATTGAAGAGTCAGTTACTCATCAAATCAACCGGTATTTTTTTTCGAAACAATATGGATAGATTGGCATCACCGCACTACCAAGCGCTCGTAAAATAAGGGCTGTGCCGCCGACCCACTGACGAAGTACACGCCGGGGATTAGCTTGTTTTCTAATTGAACGGTGATGGGGCCCGGACCTTGGACGATTACGTTTTTAGTACAAACCGCCTCTCCCAACATGTTGTAAACAGAAAGTGAAAACGCCTCCTTTTTCAGCCTTTCATCTATTGAGATTTGAAGAACTTCCTGCTCTTTACCCATTGGGTTGGGGAATATTCTCACGGGCAGTGAATTGTCAGTTTTCACGCTCACTATCGGCGACAAAGTCTGCGAACCGTCGAGGTCACGCATCAGCAGACGGTAATAATTTAATCCTGGCATGGCGGTATCGTCAAGGTAGGAATATTCGCTTGAGCCTGTGCAGTTACCACAAGCCGGGAGGGTGGTCAGGTCATAAAATGTGCGCCCATCGGTACTTCGCATCACCACGAATTCCCGACTACCAAATTCCTGCGCAGTACGCCAGCCGAGTTGTACATATTGGTCCTCCGGGATAGCGGTGAAAGACTCCAGTTCCACCGGCAAAACGCTAAAACTGGTGATGAGCATACCTGCATTGGGGTAACAACCGGCGAGAGGGTCGCCATCGCCCTCAATTCCCATTACCCGCATGGAATCGGGTGTAGTGCTCACCGTGAAGACAAACTGACGGCAAGTCGTATGGGCTGTGCCGCAACCACCATTAGTGATACACTCAAAAGGCCCACACACAGGTATGAAGCAGTTATCAGTGTACATGATGGTGCCATCGCCAGCGGGATAGGAACCCGGCCCCAGATCGTAGGCATCATACTGCACATTTATAGCCGAAGTCACGTTGGGCGTATAAGCCGACACCGTGATACCACCGTTTTTAAAAAAAGAAAAAAAGAAGTTGTCGGTATCATCGGTTGCTCCACCCTGGCCGCCCCCCATGCACAGGGTGACTGTGATGTCAAAATTGCTGCCGTTGGGTTGGAAATTGTCTAAAGTGAGGGAACCTCCCATGCAAGCGAGGACTTCATTCAGACCAAATGCCATAGAGAGCGAAATCAATAATAAGTGCAGGGCTTTCATTAGTAGGAGAATGTTTAGCTCATATTTGTCCCTGTTTCTTGTCAGAGCGTGGTGAACATAATCGTGGCCCGGCCGTGCCGAACCTTCTTTAAATGCCAACATTAATTGGAGGGGGAACTTCTTATTTCTGCTAAAACCAAGCCATTTTCAGTGAACAGTGAACGATGAACAATGAACAATGCGTCTTGGCATTTCTTCAATGTTCATCGTTCACTGTTCCTTGTTCATTGAAAAACCCTCTATCAATTTATTACTTCCGCAATGGGAATATTGGCTAATTGTGGCCATTTCGCCAAACTCAATCAACAGGGCCTGCCTATCTTTGCCGCCCCTTGAACATTTTGCCTTTATCGGCAATTGAAAAAATCGTTCGGGGGCTGTAGATAACGTAATACCGCAAAAAGTTCAACCGTGCGTTTAGAGCCAAAAGATTTGTACGAAAAGCTGGAGTTCAGCAAAATCCTCCTACTGCTGGAGAATGAATGTCTTGGACAACCGGGCAAGGCATTCGTCAAAGACCTGCCGCTGTTGACCGACAAGGCCATGATAGACCAGCAACTCGACGAGGTGGCAGAATGTAAACTGGCGGGAGAGCAGGGTGCCCCGCTGCCCATGGCCGTTTATGAAGACCTCTCCGAAGACTTGCGGATGCTCGAAATCGAAGATTACGTGCTGCCCGTCGAGGGGTGGAAACGCATTAACAACGTGCTCCTTACCGCCGGAGCCTTGTTCCAATTTTTCAGCTTAGACCGCAGAAAATCCTTTCCAACTCTTTACAGCATTTTAAGGCCGGTGGAGTTCGATGAATCGCTCACCGAAGCCATAAACCGGGTCTTTGATGAAAATAGCGAAATCCGTCCTGACGCCTCTCCCGCTCTCGCGGGGTTGCGCCGTGCCATCATCAACAAACAGCGCGAATTAGACAAGGTATTCCGCCGTCTCATCAACGACTACCGCAACAAAGGCTGGCTCACCGACAATGTCGAAAGCATCCGGAACACCAGAAGGGTGTTCAGCGTACCCTCTGAACACAAACGGAAGATTCGGGGTATTATACACGACGAAAGTGCCACTGGCCGCACGGCTTTCATAGAGCCGGAACCCGTCATCGAAATCAACAACGACATCTTTGACCTGCAACAGGAAGAACGCCGGGAAATCTGGCGCATCCTCAAAGAATTGAGCAACACCTTCCGTCCCTACATCCCCCAAATCCAGGATTACGAAGCTCTCCTTTTGCGCTTCGACGTAATCCAAGCCAAAGCCCGCCTGGCGGTGCAAATAGATGGCGTAAAACCAAAAATTCAAGACGGCCCCCAGCTCGGCATTGAAATGGGCCGCCATCCCCTGCTCTTTTTGAAATACAAAAACACGGAAAAAGAGGTGGTACCCTTCGACCTGACGTTGCACGCCCCCAACCGCATCGTCGTGCTCAGCGGGCCCAACGCCGGCGGTAAATCCATCCTCATGAAATCGGTGGGGCTCATTCAGCTGATGTTACAGGCGGGAATGTTAGTGCCCGTTGATGACATTGCAGAGATGGGCATTTTCGACAGCATCTTTGCCGACATCGGCGACCAGCAATCTATCGAAGACGACCTCTCCACTTATTCCAGCCGCCTGGCCAATATGCGCACATTTCTGGAACACGCCGGTGAGCGCACCCTCGTGCTCATAGATGAATTCGGCAGCGGCACCGACCCCAAAATCGGCGGAGCCATTGCCGAGGCCATCCTCCGTGAACTCAACGGCCGCAAGGTCTCCGGCGTCATCACTACCCACTATTCCAACCTCAAGATGTTTGCCTTCAAAACCAAAGGCATCGTCAACGGCTCCATGCTTTTCGACAAAGAACACCTCTCGCCGACCTACCTGTTCAAAGTGGGGCGGCCCGGCAGCAGCTACGCCTTCGAGATAGCTCAAAAGAGCGGTTTGGATAAAAAGATTTTGGGCTACGCCCGAAAACGCACCGGCAAATCGGAAACCGCCGTGGACGACCTGCTCATCGACTTGCAACGTGAAAAGAAAGAAGTGGAGGACAAATTGCAGGCTGCCACCGAACGAGAAAAGCAACTCGAAAAACTCATCAAAAACTATGAGAACCTGCACCGTGACCTCGAATACCGCCGTAAAAAACTAAAACTCGAAACCAAAGAACAGGCCCTGCAGGAGGTGGCACGGGAAAACAAAGAATTGGAACGCCTCGTCCGCGAAATACGGGAAGCACAGAATCTCGGCAAAGCCAAAAAGCTTGTCGAACAGGCCCGGGAGGAGCGCAAAGAATTGGAAACCAATGTCGCTTCGCTCAAAGACGAGGTGTATACCACCCCGCACATCCAATACAAAGAGGCCAAAAAAGGCACCATCCGGCCCGGCGACTTCGTCAAAATGCGCAACGGTGGCGCCACCGGCACCGTTGAAAGTGTGGACCGGAAAAAGGCCATCGTGCAAATCGGGCAGATGCGCATGACCGTGCATCTGCGCGACCTGGAACAATCCCGAGAGCCCTTAGACGTTCGAACCACCGCCAGCATCCAGTCCGACACCATCTCTCAAAACGCCAGTTTTGAAAACAAACTCGACATCCGCGGCATGAAAATGGAAGACGCCCTCCGCGTGGTGCAGGACTTCCTCGACATGGCCCTGCTCACCAGCACCAACTCACTTCGTATCATACACGGCAAAGGCACCGGCGTGCTGCGGGAAGTCGTCCGGAAAAAACTGCGGGAATACCGGGAGGTGAAAAATGCCTTCCACCCCGCCGCCGAAGATGGCGGCGACGGGGTGACGGTGGTGGAGTTTTAAATAAGAGGCGATTATTCAACATCCACTTTTATCGGGCCACCATGAGAAACGTACCCTCCGCCCACTTCGTCGATGTTGACGTCCAATTCATCCCTGGTGCTTACCCCGGCAATATTCACATCGATTCTGTCGCTATTGCTCAACTTTACGGAAATGCTCCCGTCGTCGTTCAAAGGTACCCACCCGTACTTTTGCCCACCCAGTTCGTACATGTTGACAGGCCCTGCAGCATGCGCCTCCGGCATGAGTCCGGTTTGTTGGAACGTTAAAATAGTGAGACAAACGGCGATGACCGTCAGTACAGATTTTGTGTAAATATCTACCTTCATTGCATTGAGTTTAAGAGTTGATTAAAATAGCCTGATGTGAGACGGTAAAAGTAACAGACAAACGCAAAAATATCGCAGAGGCGGCTTCTCTTTTTGAAAAACAATAGCTCCGGCAAATAGTCCGGGGAAGGCCGCAGGTTCGCATTCTCCAATTTTTAAAATATCTTCGCCATAAACCGCAACCACATGCTCTTGAAAGGAAAACTCCCCGACGGAAAATACAGCGAACTGAAGCCCGAACTGATTTTGTCCACTTTGGCGAAGCTGCAACACCGCATCGACGAGCGTTGCCCGGGTTCCGGGCTGGGACAGGTGACGCTCGAATTGCTCCACGTTGCGCATGCCATCGTGCCCTTGTTAAAAAAAATGCAGCGTCCGTTATGGGGCATCCGCGCGCTCACTTTTCTGGCCATCGGTCTGCTGCTCGGTCTGACGACGTGGCTCTGCGTGCTCACCGTGCGGTACATCCCCTCCGGTGAAAGCGGGCTGGTGGATTTGCTGCAAGGCTCCGAAAGCGCCATCAACGAGGTGATTTTCCTCTCCATCGCCATCTTCTTCCTCGCCACGCTGGAATCGCGCCTGAAGCGGAAAACCGCCCTGAAATCTTTGCACCGCCTGCGCAGTATCGCTCATGTGGTGGACATGCACCAACTCACCAAAGACCCCGCCTACCTCTTGCACGGCACCAAACCCACCAAGGCTTCCCCTGAGCGAAAACTCACCCCCCGCGAACTCGCCCGGTATTTCGACTATTGCACCGAATTGCTGGCCCTGAACTCGAAACTCGCCGCTCTCCACGTTCAGTATTTTCAAGACTCGGAGGTGCTGAAAACTGTAAATGAGGTGGAGATGCTCGGCCACGAATTGTCCGATAAAATATGGCAGAAAATCATGGCATTGGACATTACTGTGACCGGAGAAGGAGAAAAGAAAGATTAGCCTGTCTGCCTGTTATGATACGCCTTTTACCCGATGGGCATTTTTCGCACTGCACATGGTCCCGACCCAACCAAAAAACTTCAAACAGCGTCTTATCCGGTGGACGCTTTCTTTTTGCACTAAAAAAAATCCACCATGACAAATCTGCTCAAAACCCTTGCCGCCGCCATGCTGCTGGCCGGGCTGGCAGGTTTCTTTTGTTCCTGTGAAAAAATCGAACTGGAGGTTTCCGTGCCTTCGTGCGTAGAAAAGAAAATCAGGGAGATAAACAAGCAGCCCGTGTGGAACCCACCCGCACAGGTCTGGAAATGGGAATCGGGCGGGAGCACGTACTACTATTTCACTTCCGATTGCTGCGACCAATTCAACTTGTTGTATGATGACGAGTGCAACTACGTCTGCGCTCCCGATGGCGGGTGGTCAGGAGCCGGCGATGGCAACTGCCCCGAATTCCCGGAACCTGTAGTGCGGACGCTGGTCTGGGAGGATGAAAGATAGAAAATGTAAGGTGATGCTTATCGCTCCGGTTTCTTGATTGCCAGCCGCTCCATCTTCACTCCCTCCAAAGACGAAAAGCCGTACTACCCTGCCAGCGGCGGGACAGGGAGGTGACAGAGTTGCGTGTGAAGTTAAAGAGCCTGGCTTCGCAGCTCTTTGGGGAAATTTTATGCAAATCGAAAATTCAATCTTCGATTTGCATAAAAATCCTCACCCCCCATACCTTTCATCCACACGGAACGCCATCCTTTCCATCCTCACCACTTCCACCGACGGAAAGCCGTACTCTTCCACCACCCGGCCTTCGATGCGGTACACGCCCTTCCCCCGGAACGGACTGCTTTTGATAAAATTCGGAAAATGCACCGTATCGAAAAAGTGCCCGTCCCGGTCGAGCCAGGTGCCGAAGTGCATCAGCTCGCCTTTCACCGTGCGCACGTCTTTGCGGGTCACGTAGTAGCCCACCATCACGACCATGCGGCCGAGGCATTTTTTCATGCCGGCGGCGGCGATGCCTTCGGCGGCGAGCGCCTGGTTTTCCACCAAATCGAACGGCGAGGCGAGCGGGAAACCGAGCAGCTCTATTTCATCGAAAGCCTGGTCGAAAGGGCCTTCTTCCAACGTGGGCAGCTCGAAATTCTCCAAACTGTCGTCCTCGAAGAGCATCTGCACGCCGCTATCTCTCGTCATGCCGGGCGGGAGTTTGGGGTTGAACACGGCGTTTTTCTCCCACATCAGGGCACACTTGCCCATGCCCGTGAAGCGGAACGCCCCGATGCGGATGAGCAGGTCGAGCTGGCCGGACGGGATTTCCACCCGGCTCACGAAGTCGGCAAGGCTGCGAAACGCACCGCCCCGTGTCCGCTCTGCCACGATGCGGTGGGCCACCAGCCGCTCCATTTGGTTCAAATGAATGAAGCCCACGTAAATGTCACGTCCCCGGATGCAGGTGAGGTACTGGCTGTGGTTGACGCAGGGAGCGTGGATGGCAGCGCCCGCCATGCGTGCCTCGTGGAAGTAGTACTCCGTGCGGTAAAAACCGCCGAAATTATTGATGACGGCCACCATGAATT
>CAZPHZ010000047.1:0-12804 GCA_964586035.1 uncultured Saprospiraceae bacterium | reverse complement strand
AAACTCGTAAAACCTCTGTGTCTCTGTGTTGAAATTATTTAGTTCACAGTGTACTAAACAGCACGGATAACCGTGCTTCAAAATCTACCATCATGAAATTGAAAATCATTGTTTTCGCCCTGTTGTTGGGCGCCGTATTCTTCTTGCAGAGTTGCATCCCGTCCATTCACCCTATTTACACCGAAGACAAATTGGTGGAGGTTAAAGAAATTCCGGGGATTTGGGTGAATAAAAACACGGACGACGAGGGAAGCAGAACCGTCAATGATAAAGATGAAAAGATGAAAATCACCCTCAAAACGGATTCGGGTCAGGCCGAAACCTGGACCTTCAGTAAAAGGGGCGACAAGAGCTATTTGCTCATTCATGTGGATGAAGAAGGCAGACCCGCTGCCTTCGATGTGCATATCATCAAATTAGACGAGAACTACTTTATGGATTTTTACCCGACTGATATGCCGAATGGTAACGTTTTCAGCAGCAATCTGCAATTAGACAATATTAATTCATTTCAGGCCATTCATTTGGTAGCGGTGCATACTTTTGCCAAACTGGAGTTGAAAGACAATATGCTCATCATTCATATGTTCGACCCGGATTTCCTCGAGAAGCTGATGGAACAGAAGCAAATTCGCATCAAGCATGAAGAAACTGATGACGGATATGTGCTGACTGCTTCCCCGGAAGAGTTGCAGAAGTTCGCCTCCAAATACGCCCATGTGAAGGAGGCATTTATCGAAGACCCGATACAATTGAAAAATAAACTGTAGTACCGGCTCGTGAATTGGAAAAAAAGAATACAGGCCACTGCCCGGAACAGGATCGTACAACACTTGCTTTTCTGGGCAGTGGCTTTTTACGTGCTGGCACGCATATTTTCCTATTCCGATGAAATCGGAAAAGTGGAGGTAATTTACACTTTTTTGTTTTCGTTCAGCCTTTTCCTGGCCGTATATCCCAACCTGCTGTGGCTCATCCCCCGTTTTTTAAGCACCGGCCAATACGTGTTGTATTTTCTCTTGCTCGCGCTGAATGCCGTGGCATCGGTCGGGCTGAACCTGCTCACTTTCAACCATTTGTCAGATATTATTTTCCCCGGATACTATTTTATTGCTTATTACGACTTTTGGGACATCATGCAGTTTGTGGCGGTTTTCATCATCGTCACCAGTTTGATAAAACTGTCGAAAGGATGGTTTCAGAATCTGGAGATTCAGCGGAGACTCAGCCAGTTGGAACAGGAAAAAGCGAGGGCTGAACTCACCGCTCTGAAAGCCCAAATCAACCCCCATTTTTTATTTAACAGCCTCAACAACCTGTATTCGTTAGCTTTGGAGGGCGACGTCCAAACGCCTGACATCCTCCTCCGGCTATCCGACATGATGCGGTACCAGTTGTATGAAACCAACGCACAGAAGGTACCGTTGGCAAAAGAAGTGGAACACTTGCGCAATTACGTGGAAATGCAAAAACTGAGAGTGGGAGAGCGGGTACGTATTTCATTCAACCAAATGGGGGAGGTCGGGAATCTCTTGGTGGCTCCGCTGCTTTTTTTGCCCCTTGTTGAAAATGGATTCAAGCATGGGGTGAAAGGCGAAACCAATGACTCGTTTATCGACATTTCCATTTCGGTGGAAGACCGCCGGCTGATGTTTAAAGTGAATAATAATAAAGGCGAAGTTGATGAAACGGGACCTGTCAATTTCAAAGGCGTGGGCCTTCAAAACCTACGCCGGCGGCTGGAATTGATTTATCCCGGCAAACATAGTTTTACCGTAGAAGATGACCTACATACATTTACCGCAGTCTTAAAAATCGACCTCTGATGAATATCCGTTGCATCGCTGTGGATGATGAACCGCTTTCCTTGCGCATCATCGAAAAATATGTAACTCAATTGCCGGAATTGCTTCTGGTGGCATCCTGCAACAACGCATTTGAAGCAATGGAAGTGTTGCACCGGGAGCAGATAGACCTGATGTTTCTCGATATCAACATGCCTAAACTGTCGGGTATCAGCCTTTTGAAATCGCTCGACAGGCCACCGCAGGTAATTTTCACAACGGCTTACCCCCAATATGCCGTCGAGGGCTTCGATTTGGAAGCCACCGATTATTTGTTAAAACCCTTTTCTTTAGAACGATTTGTCAAAGCTGTCAATCGCGCGGCTGAGCGGCTGAGCACTGCCCGCGGACAGGGAGGTGAATTGCCGGAGTACGTTCTCATAAAAGCGGACAAGAAGTTATACAAAATCGAATTCACCGGCATATTGTATCTGGAGGCATTCGGTGACTACGTCAAAGTGCATACGGATGAAAAAATGCTGCTCACCAAAGAGCGGCTCAACGCGCTCGAACAAAACCTGCCAGATTTACTTTTCCAGCGAATTCACCGATCGTACATCATTGCCGTTGAGAAAATAGATTATGTAGAGGGCAATTTCGTCAGCATCGGCGGGGTAAAATTGCCGGTGAGTCAGTCGTTCAAAGATGGCTTGATGGAGAGATTGTCAGGAATTTGAGTTTTTTCTGTTTCGTCCATTTCGGCCAAAAGATCTGCAGAGATATTGACGAAATCCCGCTCTGTCACCAATCCTGCCAATTTGTTTTGATGGACCACCGGCAGGCATCCCACATCATTTTTTATCATCAATTCAATAGCCTTAGTGGTTTTTGTTTGAGGGGTTACCGTGATGAGCTGGGTGGTCATGATGTCCTTAACACATGCCTTTTTGCCAAGCTTGAATTTGTTGCTGTAATAATTAATGAGCAGCTTGCAAGTGACCAATCCTGTAATTTCCCCTTTTGCGTTTTCGACGGGCAAATGCCGGATATTTTGCCAATACATGATGTTGGACACGAGGTCAACAGGGTCGTCTTCTGCCACGGTATATAGCTCCGTCACCATGATTTGTTCAATAGTGGAGAAGCGGTTGCCCCAGGCCCCGGCTTCTGCCATTTCCGGCTTATCCCACTTATGCACTGGTTTCCCTTCTTGCTGTCTTTTCGACATGCCAGCGGTGAGCGCCACGAGGGCTTCGTCTCTTGAGCCAGTTGTTTGTAATTTATAATATGCGTTGAGCATCCATTGCGAGCCGGTATTGCCGGTTTGTACCCTATCCCCGATGATGCCGAGCAGCCGGTTGATATCACCTTCATTGATATTGGCTTTTTGCAGCCCGTCCCTGGCAATGGGTATCAACTCATTCAAAATCAAATGGGAGGCTGTGATTTGCTTTTTCGCAGGAGGCCAATAAAAATTGGCTCCTAAACCTAATTTGGCGGCATAATGAAAATTGCGGCGGGCCGTTTGGAAATCCATCGATTCTGCGATGTTAAGGTATTCATTGGGAAGACCGTTCATCAGGCCCGTCCAAAAAGCGGCATTGGCGACTTCGTCAATGATGGTGGGACCGGAAGGCAACATCCGGTTCTCAATGCGCAAATGCGGCTTTCCTCCAGTGACGCCATAGCATGCCCTGTTCCAATTGTAGATGGTGCCGTTATGAACGCAGAGGCCATAAAGATGTGGTATTCCTCCATTCTGAAGCACAGTGAGGGCATCTTCTTCCCGGGACGAGGCGAGCATGATTTTTTGTGTGGACACTTCATCGCGATAAATATCGAGCACAGAGTCTTTTACCCACCCCGGCCCGAAACTGACCCGAGGCGAACGGTCGCGATAGAGTTGGGAAGAGTTGCGCGTGTCGGTGGCTTGTTCGAAAAGGGCGATGCGAGTCTCCCGCCACAAGCGTTTACCGAGTAAAAGGGGCGAATTGGTGGCGGCTGCCAATACCGGCGCCGAAATGGCCAAAGCCCAATTATAAGCCGGAACGAATTCATCGGGGTGCACCTGGAAGTGCACCTGAAAGCTGGTGTTACTGCTTTCGAAAAATGAATTGAAGGCTCTGGAAATCCATTGGTCGGCCCCTTCGATTCTGAATTCGAAGCTTTCACCCCTAAGTTCTTGAAGCGCATCTATCAGATGATGGTACCGCGGCAGAGGCGTTATGTTTTTCAGGTCAATGTCGCTGTTGCGCAAAGTAGGTACGATGCCCGCCATCATAAGATGCGCGTTCAGCGACCGGGCTATTTTTTCACCTTTGGTGATATATTTCCATAAGTCCTGCTCCAATTGCGTGAAGCAATCGCCCGTAAAAATGAGCGGGTCGAGGTTGATTTCCATGTTGAATTTGGCAAATTCTGTGGTAAAGCGCTCATCATTGACCTCTGACAGAATCTCCATGACAAGGGGGGCAGGCTTCCAGTCGCTGCCGATGATGGAAAGTTCCTGTTCGGCACCGATTCGTTGAACATCCTTTTCAAAAATACCCTGGTCCAGCATCGACTCTAATGCCTTGATGTCTCGCAGCAAATGCCGGGTGGCCTTCATCCGAAGGTTTTTGTCTTTAATAATAGCGACTTTTTCAGCTCCCATTTTTGTGAGTTAGAGGGTGAGCACGGAGAATGGGAACATCCCATTGTTATGCGGGTGACGGCAAGGCTGGATGAACCATAATGCAGTTCAGGAAAGCACCGTAAGATTTATCGTACTTGACGGCTTGCCTCGCAATCTGTCCCAAAATACAGGGCTGGTGAAAGGTGCTGAAATGAGGTTCGTCAAATTTCCGGATGAATAATGTCAATTGCAGGTCGTTTGCCAAAAGTCAGGAAATTGACTGACATTCGTCACCTTCCGTTTGGGCAGGTAAGGTTTTTTTTGTAGTGTTCTTTATGTGATAATCCTCACGGAATGAAGGCTTTGAGCCACCGAACTTTGCGCCATAAAAAGTTATAATTTTAGATATCATATTTCGGGTGATTTTAAGTGTTTAACAAGAGCATCCTTTTCGGATGCTCTTTTTTTGGAACCCGGTATTTGCTATCGCAAAAAAAATCTTACAGCATGGCTAACAAAATGTCCTTCAATGAATTGATTAACAGCGAAAAACCTGTACTCGTTGATTTTACCGCATCGTGGTGTGGACCTTGTAAAATGATGTCTCCCGTCGTGGAGAAGGTGAAAAAAAGTATCGGCTCAAAGGCCACCATCGTCAAAATCGATATCGATAACAACGCTCAGTTCGCCACGAGCATGGGTATTACCGGTGTCCCTACTTTTGTCATCTTCAAGAATGGCAAGGAACAGTGGCGGCAGGTAGGTATGATTTCGGGTACACAACTGCAAGTCGAGTTGGAAAAACACGCAGCTTGAGAATCATTGAAATGTGTAGATGCAGGTTAGTTGAGGAGGTCTTTTCGGATAAATCGGGCGGCTAACTCCAACAATCCAACTTCCGTCCTTCCCTATCTGAACTGCTGCAAAAAAAAACCGGCAATTGGATTCTATCCATCTGCCGGTTTTGTTTTTTTAAGCTGCCCTAAGTTAGACCAAAACTTCAACAACAGTTTTTGCAGCCTTCTTCCTTTCATGGTCTTTCAAGCGGATCTTGCGCAGCCGTATAGATTTCGGTGTCACCTCCACGTATTCGTCCCCCATGATGTATTCCAATGCCTCTTCGAGGGTAAACTTCAGCGGAGGGGTCAGTTTCACTTTCTCATCAGCTCCGGAGGACCGCATGTTAGACAATTTCTTCGTCTTCGTCACATTCACAGTGATGTCACCGGGCCGGTTATTTTCTCCGACGAGTTGGCCCTCGTAAATATCCTCGTTGGCATCCACAAAGAAATGACCCCGGTCCTGCAAATTGTATATTGAGTAAGGAATAGCTTTGCCTGTTTCGAGGGCGATGAGGGAACCATTCTGTCTTTTGGGCAGCTCACCTTTGTAAGGCTGAAATTCGATAAAGCGATGGGTCACAATGGCCTCCCCTGCGGTCGCAGTAAGCAAATTCCCACGCAATCCGATAATGCCGCGGGACGGTATTTCAAATCTTAAAAGGACGCGATCTCCTTTTGGTTCCATCACATTCATCACGCCTTTGCGGCGGGTGACCATGTCAATGGCAGTACCTGAACTCTCTTCCGGTACGTCTATGTTGAGTTCCTCGACGGGCTCGTGAATCACGCCATCGATCTTTTTTAAAATAACCTGGGGCTGACCGATTTGCATCTCATAGCCTTCGCGGCGCATGGTTTCTATTAAAATAGAAAGGTGGAGCACGCCGCGGCCAAATACCCGCCAGGCATCTGTTGATTCGGTTTCGCTCACCCGGAGCGCAAGATTTTTTTCCAGCTCTTTGTCAAGGCGTTCTTTTATGTGGCGGGAAGTGACAAATTTGCCTTCCTGCCCGAAAAAAGGTGAGTTATTGATGGTGAACAACATACTCATCGTAGGTTCATCAATGTCGATGGTGGGTAAGGCCTCGGGGTTTTCCACGTCGGCAACTGTTTCGCCAATTTCAAAACCTTCGATGCCCTGAATGGCGCAAATATCACCGGCCAACACTTCTTCTACTTTTACTTTCGTCAAGCCCTCGAAAAGATATAGCCCCCTGATCGTTTGCTTCATAACAGAGCCATCCCTCTTTACCAGTGCAACTTGTTGGCCTGCTTTTATGGTACCACGGTGCAAACGGCCAATGGCAATACGGCCGATGTAGTTCGAGTAATCGAGCGAAGTGATAAGCATCTGGAGATTACCCTCTTCCGTTTGGGGAACAGGAATGTATTCCAGAATGGAGTCGAGCAAAGGCGTAATATTGTCTGTAGGCTCTTTCCAAGTGTGATTCATCCAACCTTGTTTGGCCGACCCAAACATCGTGGGGAAATCGAGTTGGTCTTCTGTGGCGCCAAGGCTGAACATCAGGTCGAAGATACCATCCTGAACTAATTCAGGGGTGCAGTTCTCTTTATCTACCTTATTAATTACCACGATTGGTTTGAGACCCAACTCAAGCGCTTTTTGGAGCACGAACCGGGTTTGAGGCATCGGACCTTCGAAGGCATCGACCAGCAGCAATACACCGTCGGCCATATTCAGCACCCGCTCTACCTCACCGCCAAAATCGGAGTGACCAGGCGTGTCGATGACATTGATCTTCACTCCTTTGTACCAAAAAGCGGCATTCTTAGACAGGATGGTGATGCCGCGCTCGCGCTCCAGATCGTTGCTGTCCATGATGAGTTCACCGGGTGTGTCGTGATCGCCGAAAAGTTGTCCTGCGACGAGCATTTTGTCCACCAGCGTCGTCTTGCCGTGGTCAACGTGGGCGATAATAGCAATGTTTCTAATTTGCATAAATTGAGTTTCAAATCACTGAGCGGCCCTGATAGTCAGACTGTTTTAGCTGCAAATCGCAGGTGCTTTTCATGACACGAAAAAAATGGCCGCAAAGGTAACCTAAATCCCGGGAGCAAGCAATTCGAGGCGAATAATATTTTGTTAAGGGCTATAGCGAAGGGTGGCAACCCAATTTTTTTTACGGAATGCGGCATTGTGTTGTAAGATATTCTTTTTCGGATTATACAATGGAGTTGTTGCCAAGTGTTGATAAACCTTATGGACAAATCAATTATATGTTTCTAAATTTGCCCCAAAATATAATTACATGAAATTTCCATCTTCGTTTTTTATCCTAATAACCCTTCTCATGGCCAGCCCTCTTTATCTTGCAGGCCAAATTGACAATATGTCCAGCGTCAGCAAAGACAAGTACATGAGACCCAACGACCAGATAATCACGGACGACTCGCTCAACTCTTACCATGCCTATAATGGCGGCGACCTTGGCCTCAGATATTCCAGCAAGAAATCAAAATTTAAAATTTGGTCACCTCCGGCGAAAGAAGCCCGGCTTTTCCTTTACGACAAGGGCATGGGCGGAGACACGCTTTTGATAAAAGACATGAAAAAGGGCAAGCATGGCACGTGGAGTGCTGCTTTGCGAGGCGACCAGGAAGGACGGTTTTATGCTTTTCAGGTCTTGATTGATACCACTTGGCTGGCCGAAACCCCCGACCCTTATGCCGTGGCTACTGGTGTCAACGGCCATCGGGCAATGGTGGTGAATTTGGCGGATACAAACCCCAAAGGATGGGAAAACGACCTACGCCCTCCTTTGAAGAATATTTCCGACATCGTTCTTTACGAGTTGCACCTTCGCGACATCTCCATGCATCCCTCTTCCGGAATAGAGCATAAGGGCAAATATCTCGGTCTCACTGAGACCGGAACCCATACACGCAGCGGGACCTCCACTGGCCTCGACCATATCAAAGACCTCGGCGTCACCCACGTTCATTTGCTACCGGTCTTCGATTTCGCATCGGTCGATGAATCAGCATTACAGGTGCCGCAGTACAATTGGGGATACGACCCCCAAAACTACAACGTGCCGGAGGGTAGCTATTCCACGGACCCCTTCGATGGCCGCGTGCGCATAAAAGAATTCAAGCAGATGGTGAAAACCCTTCACGAGAATGGATTACGAGTGGTCATGGACGTGGTGTACAACCATACTTCCTCGACCGATGGTTCGGTGTTCAATAATCTGGTGCCTTGGTATTACTACAGGTTGACGGATCACGGCGGCTATTCCAACGCCTCGGGTTGCGGCAACGAGACAGCTTCCGAAAGACCCATGATGAGAAAATTCATGCTCGAATCCATGCTTTATTGGGCGAAAGAATACCATGTAGATGGCTTTAGGGTAGACTTGATGGGCATTCACGACATTAAGACGATGAACCTTATTGCGGACGAACTGCATAAAATCGATCCGACGATTTTTATTTATGGCGAAGGCTGGACTGCCGGCGACAGCCCATATGACCCACAGGAAAGGGCCATTAAGACGAATACCTGGAAACTGCACGGCATCGCCGTTTTTAGCGACGAATTCAGAGATGGGGTGAAAGGCGATGTATTTACTAAAAATGCCAAGGGTTTCGCCAGTGGTGAAACGGGATTGCGTGAGAGCGTCAAGTTTGGCATTGCCGGGGCTATCAACCATCCTCAGATAGACTACAAAATGGTGAATTACTCCAAAGCCCCGTGGTCCAATTCTCCGTTGCAGTGCATAAATTATGTGTCTTGCCACGATAATCATACCTTGTACGACCGGCTTCGCAATACCTGCAAGGGAGAGCCTGATGAAGAATTGGTGAAGATTATTAAGATTGCCCAAACACTGGTATTTACTTCGCAGGGCATACCCTTTTTACACGCTGGGGAGGAATTCACGCGCACCAAGTTTGGTGTGGAAAACTCCTTCGAGGCTGGGGATGAAATAAACCAGATAGATTGGAAAAGAAAGGAACAGTTTGGCGAACTGAATGAATATTACAAGGCTTTGATTCAGTTGCGAAAAAATCACCCGGCTTTTCACATGACCAATAAAGAGGATATTCAAACCCATCTCGAATTTCTGGACTTCCCATACGACAGCATTCTGGGTTTCATGTTGAAAGACAACGCCAACGGTGATTCATGGAAGCGCATACTGGTGATTTTCAACGCCAATAAAATGGGCAAGCAGGTGACCATTCCCGAAGGGAATTGGACTTTGATTGCCGTAAATGGCCGAATAGACGAAAGTGGACTTGGTAATATCAAAGGTCCGAAAGCCAACCTAAAACCCCGCTCCGTTTTAATTCTGGCTGAAGAAAACTAACGCATGAAAGTTGATATCCTTGGCATAGGCGTACACCCCGACGACGTGGAGCTGTCGTGTAGCGGCACTCTATTGAGACATATTGCCGCTGGCAAAAAAGTGGGGCTGCTCGACTTGACACGTGGAGAACTCGGTACCCGAGGCACCCCCGAAATCAGAGAAAGAGAAGCTACCGAATCTGCCGAAAAGATGGGAGCACTATTTAGAAAAAACCTTGGCATGTCCGACGGATTATTCCAATACCGCCCCGAAAACATTCTTAAAATAGTGCGTGTGCTGCGGTGGTGCTGTCCGGAAATCGTGCTTGCAAACGCCCCCGATGACCGCCATCCAGACCATGGTCGCGCTGCCAAACTCACTGCCGATGCTTGCTTTTATTCGGGCCTATTAAAAATAGAAACCATGGACGACGAAGCTAATCCCCAAGTGAAATGGAGGCCTAAAGCTTTGTATCACTACATTCAGGACAAGCACCTAAAGCCCGATTTCGTGGTTGATATTTCCGACTTTATTGAGGATAAAATGACCCTCGTGCAGACCTTTAGGTCGCAGTTTTACCAAGCTGAGGTTGAGGATTTTGAGAAAGAATTGCAAACACCTATTTCCGGCAAGGGTTTTCTCGAATTCCTAAAGGCAAGAGCGAAGGATTTTGCCCGCCCTGTTGGAGTGGCCTTTGCCGAAGGGTTTGTTGCAGCCAGAACGTTGGGAGTGAACAATCTATTTGATTTAGACTAAGCCCAAAATTTCATTAGGCCGCGATAGGAAAATGCCCAGAGCTATTCACAAGAACTTTTTGCCAGAAGGGCAACGCCCCGTTCCATAAAATAGGGAGGTCTGTAACTCTCCACAGTTTCTTTCAAATAAATACTGCAATATGACCAAGGCTCAAATACTCATCGTCAGTCTGCTTTCAATGATGTGCTTTTCTTGCATCCATACGAAGAATGCTAATCAAAATGCAGCGCAGCCTAAAAGACAGTTTCCGTTGGCAGTGGAACAGGGCAAATTTTTCGAAAAGGACGGTCATAAATATTTGTATGGGGGAGAGTTGGAGAACCAGCACTTTGATATTACCAACTATTTACTGAATGACGATCAGTTCCATTTTGGCATTGGGCGGGAGCAATTTCCGGCGTTGCTTCATCCCAGTTTTTTGCGTGTATCCGCTGCTGACAGCCTTTGGAAAGATGACGACCGTTTCCTGCTTGCAAGTAAAGGAGGTGAAACAAAGGCATATTCCATCGAAGACTTGACGCATCACGAGGTTGTCAATGATAGCTTGGGTGGAGAGCCAGTTTTTGCAGCCTATTGCGTTTTGGCTGACCTCGGGGCCATGTACGACCGCACCATCGGTGGCCGGGAATTCACTTTTGCACTCAGCGGCTATACTTATTTCGACCCGGAAGTTTGGGACGGCCTCGACGGGTTCGTGATGTGGGACCGTGAAACGGAGAGCCTTTGGTGGCCTTTGATTGGCAAAGCCGTTTCCGGGAAAATGCTCGGCACTCCCATGAAGGTCCTCGACGAAAAATTTTGGAAACAAACCACCTGGAAAGATGTGCGTGATAACTACCCGCAAGCCAAGGTGCTAAAATCGGGGCAGGACTTCAAACGGCCCGGTTCATGGTGGCGTCATTATAATGACGCCACACCAGTGAATGAAAGGGGAAAGGCCATTGCGCCAAGGTGGGGCGAAAACAAAAAAATTAAGGGGTAGATTTCGTTGGGATTTGGTTTATCACTGTTGGTTAAAATAGCAGAAAGCTCTTAATATTTGCCTTCCAGGTGGTCGACATAATGCACCTCACCGAGACGCAATTTCACGGGGAAGCTGGCTGCTTTTTCCATTTTTACCTCCCATTTGCAAAAAAACGGCAAGTTGTTTACCGAATAAACCACGGGTAGCGCCGGGGCAGGGTAGCGTTGCTTTTTTGAAAGGATCACATCGCTGGTGCGATGCAGTGAAACAAGATTGAAATAAAAATCAGGCGGGTGGTCTGTTGCGAATTGCAGGCCCGGTGAAATACTCAGGGAATGCAATAACAGCTCCGGTTGCCGGTTTTGCGCAGCGGCTAAAATCGAATAGCCCAAGAATATGGTGAGTAAAATGCTGCGCATAACAATTAGCCCGGAAGGCATTTCTCAAACAAAAAGCCACCGAAAGCCAGCCAAAGCAGGCCTTTAGCGGTGAAAAATACAATGCCGGCCACGCCCGCTTTTTTGGCCCAGCCATTCATCCTCTTGTATTTTCCAGTTTTTTCATCTTTCATAAATCGGGGAATAACAGGTGGAGTCATGTTTGAATGACTCCCACATTAAACGGTTTTACGAGGGCATGGTTGGCCATTTCTATGCCTTTAGAAATCCAGGAGCGGGTTTCCAAGGGGTCGATAATGGCGTCTACCCACAGGCGGGCAGCAGCATAATAGGCAGTTGTTTGGTTTTCGTAACGGTCATTGATTTTATCAAAAAGCTTAGCCTCGTCTTCCTCAGAGAGTTGCTCTCCTTTGGCTCTCATGGAGGCCACCTGAATTTGCACGAGTGTTTTGGCGGCCTGCTCACCCCCCATGACGGCGATTTTGGCCGTAGGCCAAGCCAGCATGAGGCGAGGGTCGTAGGCCCTGCCGCACATGGCGTAGTTACCGGCGCCGTATGAATTACCGATTACAACAGTGAACTTGGGCACGGTGGAGTTGCTCACAGCATTCACCATTTTTGCTCCGTCTTTGATGATGCCGCCGTGTTCGGCACGGCTGCCTACCATAAAACCTGACACATCGTGGAGGAACAGGAGCGGGATTTTTTTCTGGTTGCAATTGAGCACAAAACGGGCGGCTTTGTCGGCCGAATCGGAATAGATGACGCCGCCGAATTGCATTTCCCCGGTAGCCGATTTCACCACTTTGCGGTTGTTGGCTACAATGCCCACCGACCAGCCTTCGATGCGGGCGTATGCACAAATGAGCGTCTTCCCATAGTCTTTTTTGTAAAATGTGAGTTCCGAATCGTCCACCAACCTCTTCAAAATATCTTCCATATCGTACGGCCGGCCCCGGTCGTAGGGCAGCAAACTATATAAATCTTCCGGATTTTCTTTTGGTACTTGGGGGGCTATGCGGTCGAATCCCGCCTTTTCCTTATGACCTAATTTATCCATCAGCGTGCGGATGGTGTCTAGGCATTCTTCGTCGTTTTTCACTTTGTAATCACAAACGCCTGAGATTTCGGTT
>CAZPHZ010000046.1:0-12828 GCA_964586035.1 uncultured Saprospiraceae bacterium | reverse complement strand
CACGCTGTAGGTATCAGCTATGTTTATTGTTAGGCCGCTGACGCCGCCAGCATTGTTTTTGTCTCCACGTTGTTGGGTGGGCAGCCTGCACTTATCCTGCCTGCTGACACAACCGTCTGTCTGCAAGACCTGCCTTTTGCCCTCATGCCTGTTAGTTCTTTTGCCGATTCCTTTCTCCTCAACCTCGTCCCGGCAGGCGAGCTTCCTTTGTCACTGAATGAGGAAGGTTCGTATGTCGTTTCCGCGCTCATCGAGGACTGCCTTTTCAACGACACATTTCTGCTCGATGTAAAAGATTGCAGCCCTGCCGTGTATCTGCCCAATGCTTTCAGTCCTAATGGCGATGGCATCAATGACCTGTTTTTCCCGCAGGGCAAAAATTTCACCTCATCCAAACTTCTTATTTTCGACCGCTGGGGCGGCATGATTCACTCGTCCGAAGGTCCTGACGCCAATTGGGATGGGGGCAATGCTTCTGCCGGTGTTTATGTCTATGCGTTTGAATTTTTCGATACCCGCACCCATGAGAAAAAGCGCATCGAGGGGGAAGTGACATTGGTGAAGTAGGCCGGCATCCTATAAATCCATGCGCGTACATTATGCTTTTTGCAGGAAGTCCGCTTTTCGCTAAAAACTCAAAGGTGCCAAAGAATGAGCGGCGTATTCTGGCGAAAATTCGCTCCATTCCCCCTACATTTGTCGTATGAGGCCGAAGACACAAAACGAACGCATTCTTTTCGGGCTGAAGTTGAAGCATTTTCGCCAGGCCCGGCAGATGAACTTCGCCGGCTTTGCGAAGCAAACGGGCATGTCAATTTCTTATCTCAATGAAATTGAGAAAGGGAAGAAATTTCCGAAAGAAGATAAACTCGAGTCGATGGCGCAGGCACTCGGCGTGAGCACCGAAGAGCTGACTGCCCCAAATCCCGGAAAGCACCTCACCCCGGTAGCCGAGCTTCTCAACTCCAATTTCCTCACCGAATTGCCGCTCGACCTGTTCGACATAGACTTGTCGAAAGTGGTGGAAATCATCGCCAATGCGCCGATGAAGGTGGGGGCTTTTATTTCCACGCTCGTGGAGTTGTCGCGCAATTACGCATTGGCCGAGGAGAATTTTTACTTCGGAGCGCTGCGCTCCTATTTGGAGTTGAACAACAATTATTTTGAGGATATAGAACAGGCGGTGGCCACTTTTGCCGAAAAATACAAGCTACCCACGGACGGCCCTGTCCCGGTGGATGTGCTGGCCCGGCTGCTCGAACGGCGCTTCGGCTATATCATTGCCAGTGATGGACTGACCCCTTATCCCCAATTGTCCGGCATTCGCTCCGTATTTATTCCGGCGGGCAAAAAGCTGTTGCTCAACGCCAAACTGACAGATATGCAAAAGGCATTTCAGTTCGGCAAAGAGTTGGGGTTCAACTATCTGAAGTTGAAAGAAAGGGCTAATACGGCATCGCTGCTGCGGGTCAACTCCTTTGAGGAGGTGCTGAGCCATTTCAAGGCCGGCTACTTTTCGGCGGCCCTGCTCCTCAACCGGGACAATTTCAACCGGGACATGGAGGCCTTCTTCCGGCAGCCGCGATGGGACGGGGAGTTCATCCTCAACCTGCTGCGCAAATACTCGGCGTCGCCGGAGATGCTCTTCCAGCGCATGACCAATGTGCTGCCGCAATTCTTCGGGCTTGAAAAACTGTTCCTGCTGCGCTTCATTCAAACCCCGGCGGCCGGCCATTTCAAAATAGACAAAGAGTTGCACCTCAACCGCCGCCACCAGCCCCACGCCAACGCCCTCAACGAGCACTACTGCCGCCGCTGGCTGTCGGTATCGCTGCTCGAAGACCTCTCGCGAATGCAGCAGGCCGGCAAATTCACCGGGGCGATGGTAGGGGCGCAGCGCTCCCGCTATTTCGAGACCAACGAGGAGTACCTCTGCATTACCCTCGCCCGGCCGGCCTATCCCTCGCCCGATAAAAACGTGAGCATCACCGTAGGCATCCTCGTGGACGGAGCTTTGAAAAAGAAGGTAAAATTCTTAGACGACCCTGCGATTTCCCTCGAAGAGGTGAACACCACCTGCGAGCGGTGCCCCGTTGCGGATTGCGCGGAGCGGGCTGCCCCCCCATCGGTAGTGGAGGCAAAGGAACAGCGGAAGCGGGTGCAGCAGGTATTGCGGAAGCTGGAAGAGGAAAACAGTTGACTATTGTTGGCGGACAACTACCCGGCAAAAATCCTCCGCCACCAGCAGTGTTTCTCCCATAAAATGGCGTTCCGGGTTCAGCCGTTGCCGGTGAATGGCCAGAATTTCCTCCTCTTTCTTGATGAAATTGTAAATCGTACGCATGACTTTGAAATAGCGGCCGGTGTCGTCCACTTTGGGCACATCCCGGCTTCCGAGCAGGGCCATCAATTGGCGGAAAATGCCAAAATCGTAAGGTGTGTATTGTTCCGGGTAGCGAAAGGCGAGATAGAGCGAAATAATTTGGTAGCCGTCGTCGTGAAAATGGGCGTTCGCTTTCGAGTGGGGATGAGTTTCCCGGTGCTCCCGCAGCAGTTCGTCACAGTGGAAGACAAAGCGCCCCATTCGGCCGTCCACTTCTTTTTTTTCATTGAATAAATCCTGGAACATGTACCGCACGAAATCTTCGCTCATGGCGATAAAGCGGAG
This sequence comes from uncultured Saprospiraceae bacterium, assembly GCA_964586035.1. Lineage (GTDB taxonomy): Bacteria > Bacteroidota > Bacteroidia > Chitinophagales > Saprospiraceae > UBA6168. The sequence continues at coordinate 10,160 of CAZPHZ010000046.1, read as the reverse complement.
CATCATGGCTTTCGGTTCGTAATTTTCCCGCTTCCAAAGGCGGCGGGTGTGCGAGTTTTCGAGGCTGAGGTCGTACATGGCACCAAAGCCGGAGGCCTCGATGTCCCAGTTTTCCTGAAAGGTCTTTTGTGACTCCCAGCGCCAGTAGGGGTCGTGTTCGGGGTAGTCTTGCAAAAAGCGTTTGTATTGCTGAATAGTGTCTTTGAGTTTTTGAAGGTTCATTTTTATTTGTTGATTCCGGGCATTTGTTCAGACAATGTACATATTTGCAAGAATAGCCTTTTTTTGACGGAAGATACCCCGTGATATGATTCCGGAATAGAAACAAAGGGCACACTCTTTTGTCATTGGAAACACCAATGAAAACTCAATTATTAGGTGTAAAATCCATTAAAGACCGGACTTCAATAGTCCAATTTTTATTTATGAAAATCATCCAAATAACTGACATCCACATCGCAAACGAGGGCGATGATACTTTCGGCGTAGATGTACGGGAAAATTTTGTGGACGTTCTGATTAAAGCGAAAACCAGCGCTCCGGATTTGGTGGTACTCAGTGGTGATATTTGTTACGACAAAGGCGACCTGGAGATTTACAAATGGGTGAAAGCACAGCTCGATTCTATTGGGATTCCGTATGCCGTGATTGGTGGCAACCACGATGATTCGATGATGATAGCGAAGGTTTTTCTGATTGAACAATTGATGACATGCAGCGAATTATATTTTAAACTAACACCCGTTGACGACCCCATCTTTTTCCTGGAAACTTCGAAAGGCATTGTCTCGAACGGGCAGCTCGAATGGCTCGAAAGGGAGTTGAGCCAGATAAAGCAAGATACCGTCATTTTTATGCACCACCCACCTGTAAAAGCTGGGGTGCCTCATATGGACATCAATTACCCGTTACAAAACATGGCCGCAGTGCAGGAAGTATTTTTTAATTTTCCGCACCATATTTCAGTATTCTGCGGACATTATCATGTGGAAAGGGTGCTCTGCAAACGCAACCTCACAGTCCACATCACCCCATCGACCTACTTCCAGATGGATTGGCACGCCGAACGGTTCAGCGTGGACCACCTCCGCCCCGGATACCGGGAAATCGGCATTCGCTCCGATGGCGCAGTGGACAGCACCGTGGTTTATCTGGAAGGGAATAAACTTTAGCACGCCCGGTGAGATCCGGTGGAGTTGTCACGGGCTATTCAATGGCAAACAACGAGCATAAAATGAACGTACACTCAAAACTGCCCCATGTTGGCACCACCATTTTTTCTGTGATGTCTGCGTTGGCCAATGAGCATGGCGCCATCAACTTATCGCAGGGATTCCCGAATTTCGATTGTTCCGACAGGCTGAAAAAACTGGTTGGGAAATACATGCGCAAAGGCTTCAACCAATATGCTCCAATGGCGGGAATATCCGATTTGCGCAAAGTACTCGCCGAAAAAATTGAAACTCTCTATGGCCTCAGCGTGGATCCCGAAACCGAAATTACCATCACCGCCGGTGCGACGCAGGGGATTTATTCTGCTATTTCTGCTTTCGTCCGGCCTGAAGATGAAGTGATTTTGATTGAGCCAGCATACGATTGTTACCGTCCCGCTGTAGAAGTGAACGGCGGCATCGCCGTGACTTACGAAATGGAGGCTCCAAAATATACCGTCGACTGGCGCTTACTCGAACGCCTGATATCGTGGCGCACACGTATGATTGTGGTTAATACTCCCCATAACCCAACGGGTAAAGTTCTTAAATCCTCAGATTGGGAGCAATTGGAGCGCATCGCCGAAGACAGGGATATTCTCGTACTCTGCGACGAGGCTTACGAGCATCTCATTTTTGATGGAAAGCGCCACGAGAGCCTGCTTCGCTACCCGAAAGTTTACAGCCGCGGACTGGCGGTTTTTTCTTTTGGTAAAACCCTGCACGCAACTGGTTGGAAGATTGGCTGTATTGTGGCCCCACCTGAGCTCACCCGCGAGTTTCGCAAGGTGCACCAGTTCAACGTCTTTTCGGTGAATACGCCCGTGCAGCACGCCGTTGCCGAGTATTTTCAAACCCCGGAAGAGTACCTTCAACTAAATGCCTTTTTCCAAAAAAAGCGGGACCTCTTCCTGTCGGCCATCGAGGGGTCTGCCTTCAGACCCATCCACAGCGAGGGCACCTATTTTCAATTGCTCGATTATTCGGCCATCAGCGGCGAGTCCGATGCGGATTTTGTGAAGCGCCTGACCATTGAGCATGGGGTCGCCGCCATTCCCGTCTCCGCGTTTAATTCCAGCGGGAAGGACGATAAAATCATTCGCCTTTGCTTCGCAAAAACGGAAGAGGTCCTCAAAAAGGCGGGGGCACTGTTGAGTAAAATAAAATAGCTGGGCTAATGAACGATACTTCTAACCTCAAGGTATATCCTGCCGAATTAAAATACCTCGGCTCAATCAGCGACCTTCTCGATACCCGCTTTCGCATCCCTGGCACCAACATTAGATTTGGACTCGATTTCCTCATAGGGTTAGTACCCGGAGCTGGAGATGCGCTTACCTTTACCTTTTCAGGGGCCCTCGTGCTGGCGATGGTCCGGCATGGGGCCAGTGGCATGGTGCTGGTCAGAATGCTTTTTAATATATTGGTGGATTCGGTGATAGGGGCCATTCCTGTTATTGGCGATGTGTTTGACCTTGCCTTTCATTCCAACCGGCGAAACTACCGGCTGCTGAAAGAACATTATCTGGAAGGTAAACACTTCGGCTCTGTACTACCGGTTTTTTTAGCGGTTGCAAGTGCCCTTTTGCTCATAGCTTATGTTTTAGTTTTTGCCATATGGAACGTATTTCACTGTATTTTCTCGTAAGAAACCTTAATTTTTGTAGCACGTAAAACTATGGACCCACTGACCCCGTTTTCAGTGTGCTAATTCTCCCGATGTCGTGAAACACTTCATATTACTGACATTGTTGGTTTTATCATTGCCTATTGCTGCCCAGACTCCCACCGGAACTGCGCCTGAAAACATCATTCCCAATCCCAGCTTCGAGCTGTATTCCTCCCCGCCCATCGGATGGTTTTACAAAGGGGAGCACTACACCAGCGTCATGAAATATTGGTCGTCGGCAACCAATGCCTCCCCCGACGTTTTTGGACCCAATGTGCGGGTACCTGCCCATTGGGCCGATAAAGGGTTTGGCAAACAAATACCCCGCACGGGTAATTCCATGTCGGGCATCACTGTTTACGGGTGCACCGAGGGGAAGCCCCACTGCCGCGAATACATCGAGATTCAGATGAGCGAGCCTTTGGTTGTGGGGCAGGATTATTACGCTGAAATGTGGCTAAATCACCTGCCGCGATCATTGCGGGTGGACAACATTAGCTTTTATTTTTCTGAAGTCAAAGTGCAGGAAATAACCGACAGCCTTTTGGATTTTTCACCGCAGGTGAAAGCCTCGAAAACATTAAGCTCCAATAACGGCCGGTGGCTCCAGGTGTCGGGAAATTTTCGGGCAAAGACACCTGCGGAATACCTCATTATCGGCAATTTTTCGTCCGATAGCCTCACGCATACTGAACCGGCACCCGAAGGCTCCCTGCCTTTCGGCTATTATTACGTGGAGGATGTTCTGGTGCGCAAAGTGCCCCCGATTTTGCCGGTGCCGGTAGAGGAGGACGACCTCACAAAAGTGGAACTCGTGGCGGGTAAGGTGGTGCCTTTGCACGACATATATTTTGAGTATGATAAATGGGAACTGATGCCCCGGTCCTATGTGGAACTCAGAAAACTACTGAAGATAATGAAGGAAAATCCAGAACTGGCTATCGAAGTTTGCGGGCACACGGATAGCACCGGCGAAGACGAATACAACATGAGTCTCTCTGAAAAACGAGCCGCCTCTGTGGCCGGTTTTCTCATCGCCAATGGCATAGCGGGCACCCGTACACAGTATCGCGGCTGTGGATCTGCTCAGCCCGTTGCCACCAACTCCACGGCGAAGGGCCGTCAAATGAACCGCCGCGTAGAATTTGTCGTTCTGCATACGGAGTGAATGTTCCTTTCCGCCCAGATAATCCATTTGGACGGGATTTTATTCTCAAAACTCAAGCCGGTAGCTCAGAATGGGAATCATTCCCAATTGCTTTTTTGCAGCTATTTTTCCCTGTACAGAATCGTAATACCGGTAAGAAATATTTTTCCGGCTCGTCGCATTTTGGATGTCGAGCGAGAAAATGCCGTTGCGGTGGGCTATATTCCACTTTAGGTAAAAGCGCAAGTCTATGCGGAAATAATCCTGAAGTTTTTCACTGAATGGATCGTGCTCGTCGTACACCGTAACACCCCGTTCCATAGACGCTGCCACGTCCACCGGCGATGCCCGGAAGCCTCCAAGCCAGGCGATGCGGGCATTGATGCCCTTTGTTCGAATTTTCTCTCCCTTTTGTTTTGAAAACTCCCTCCCACCAGTGAGGTTGAGCAGAAAACTGCCATCGAAACGCGTGGGATATTCCAGGCCGTTTTCCGCTGTGTAGCGTGAGCGGTACAACGACCCGGCGAATAAAAAGTAATACCGGTGAAGGATGAACTTTTGAAGCGATAAGTCGAGGCCGTAGTTGCGGCCTTTTCCGTCGTTGTTCAGTTTGGTATTCCCTATGGAAAAAGCTTCCGTGAGATTTAGCACCGAGAATGTGTTGGCAGGGTTCGAGGCCACGGGTACATGGAAGAGCCGCTGATAATAAAGTTCCACTTCGAGCACGAGGGAACTTCCTAATTCTTGTCGGTATCCGGTGGCGAATTGGTGCGATTTAGTAAATCCCAGACCTTCCTTCGGGAGGAGCGGCGCTCCGTATGTTTGTGCCAGTTGCGTCTGACTGTGGAGACCATAAGCGAGGCTGATTGTCTTTCCGGTGGCAGGGGCAAAACTCATCGAAATTCGCGGTTCGAGGGTCGGGTTGCCAGCGTCGAAGGTGAAATAGCTCCCGTGCACTCCGGCATTTATATCTAACTTAGATGTAAGCACTGCATGCCAGTCGAGATAGGGCTGCAACAGCCACCCGTCCACGTTGCCGGTAAAAAGTGTAGTTCCGGTTTTTTCGGTGAAAAAAGAAAGGAAATCCGAATGATGCAACATGGCCGACATCCCAGCAATGAAGCGGTGGCGAGCATTTATTTTATGTGAAAAAACTGAAGAGAGGGTCACCTTGCTTTCGCTATCATCGTCTTTTTCCCAAGGCGATTTCATCGTCTCACTTTTTACGAAATCCGCGGTGCGTTTGTGCTCCAAACCCGATGCCACTACCACGTTGCGCCATACGCTGTTTTTGCCTACGGGCAAAGTATGTGTCAGGCCCAATGCCCCCATTTTAGAATGAAAATCTATATCGAAGCGCTCTTTGTCTTTGGTAATCAGCGCGCTGTCCACCGGGGAACGAAATATTGTCTTGCTATTTCCACCCATGCCGAAAATTGAGAATTTTCCTGCCCCTTTCGTTGGTAGGGAAAGGTGGAAAGAGGCATCCTGGAAGGCAGTTTCTTCATCGCCGAAATTGGCGCCTAAAGCTGAAAGCAATCCGGTGAAAGAATACCGGTAATTCACGAGATAAGAAGCTCCTTCCCGGTCTTGTGCTGGCTGCTTGCCTCCCAACGGCCCTTCTGCCGCCGCTTCCAGCCCCAAAAAGCCAGCTTGCACAGTAAACTCATGACGGTGATTGTTTCCATCCCTCAAGTGCATATCGAGAATGCCTCCGAAAGCGTCGCCATATTCCGCCGGGTAGTTGCCCGTGAGAAATCTGGAAGCACCTAGCAGCTGTGCGCTGAGAATCGTCACGCCACCTCCGGCTTCGGTGGGCCGGTCGCTGAAAGTGCCCGCATTGGCTGTATGGTTGGGATTCACGATGTCCGCCCCCTCGAGGCGCCACCTCACGGAAGAAGGCGAGTTGCCCCGGACCGAGATGATGTTGGTGCCATCGTTTACACCCGCCACACCAGGTAGAGACATGACTAGCCTGGCCGGGTCGTAGAAGGTGGCAGGGAATCGAAACTGTTCTTCAACGGTAAGGGTATATGCACCGAGGGCCTGCAGCGTTGCACCGTTCTTGCCGGAAGCCTTTACATCTACTTGGTGCAGGGCCTCATCACGCTCTTGTAATTGTACATTAAGGACGGCCTCTTTTCCCGCCTCCACGAGTACTTCGGTCACTGTCACCGTCTCATATCCCACATAGCTCACTTGAATGCGGTATCTTCCGGTGGGTACTTTCTCCATTTGATATCTGCCGTTCTCCATGCTTGTGGTGCCGGTAGGTGGCGTGGATTCCAAAATAACGATGGTGGCTCCGGTAAGCGGTCGGTCGTTACCTGCGTCGGTAATGATGCCTCGCAGGGTTTGGAGCGGCAGTTGGGCAAAACAGAGGAGGGGCAGAAGGAGTATCAGTGCAGAACAATAAAGCTTTCTTTTAACAATCATCTAAATGTTATTTTTGGCAAAAATAACAAGCAGACTCATGTATTCATCAGTCGGGGGGAATCACACACTTCTCGAGCTACCGCCACGGCAGCTCAACTGGTACACACAGGCCGTTCTTTTGTGCGGCGACCGGATGACTCAGATTGGCTGGCTACTTTTTGCCGTAGGCAGCTTGTTCTTTTGGGTCACCTCAACCCATTCGGAAGCCAGACTTTGGTTTCACCACCAAACGCTCGATTGGGCCACGAAGGCAGGGGTGATACTTTCCGCAGATTCTACCGGGAAATGGGAAGACAAAAAACAGATTTGGCGTTATGGGTACTCCTTTGAGCTCGAAGGAAAAAGATTTCCCGGCGAGAGCTATTCCATTGGAAAAATATTCGATGCCGGGCAGATAGCATATATCCATTACGACCCCGCAGATCCCAGTTATAATTGCATCATAGGCATGCGCCGAAACATCTACTCCATGCGTGTCAACTGGATGTTGCTGCTGCCCTTTTTCGGATTGTTTTTCATTTTTTACCCCATAGGCCAAAATCTTCGTTTCATCAGGTTGCTTAAAATCGGAGATATTACTCGTGGAAAAATGGTGGGGAAAACAGCCACAAACCAAACCGTAAACACCGGGGGTAGTGTGCGCCCGGTGATGAAATATTTATTCGCCTTTGAATACGAGGATACCATTTATCACGCAACCTGTAATACCCATCGCACCGACCTCGTAGAAGATGAAGAAACGGAGAGCATCTTGTTCGATCGTTACAACCCTGCCTTCAACCTGGTGTACGACGCCGTTCCCAACGTACCCGCCATCGGCCCCAAGGGAAATATGGTTCCCGCTCCGGCAAGAAAAGCATGGGTGTTGTTTTTGCCGGCTTTTGGCATAGCCGTCAACATTGTGTACCTGCTGCTCGGTTGACCGGGCGGCTGCCTATGAATCTGCCGTTTTGACGGACTTTTGTGAGATGCGGAAAGAATGTCTACCTATCAATTACGCATTATGCCAATAATGGCAAGAAAAAAAGCTGACCAACCGGTGGCATAAATGTTGACAAACAGCGTAAATTGCGGAGCCAGCACAATTGCTGCCAATTTGACATTTTGATAAAAAACAACAATATATGTTAGACTTTTTTCCTGTGGCTGCGTTTCAGCGCATGTTTAACGTTGAATTTCTAACGGTACGCAAGTAAAACCTGAAAATACGAACATGTCCCTATTTGAAGATATATACACGTCGCAACGATTTGATGAAGAAGGTGAATTCATGCCCCTTATTACCATAGAGGAGGAAGATGAACAGAGCATCAACGATTCCTATCCCGAGGTTTTACCGGTTTTGGCATTGAAGAATACGGTTTTGTTTCCCGGTGTGGTGATTCCCATCACGGTGGGTCGCAACAAGTCCATTCGGGCTGTGCAGAAATCTTATGATAAGCACCGCATAGTAGCGGTACTTTCCCAACGCGATAGCAAGGTGGAAGAGCCTCAGACAGAGGATTTGTACGAAGTAGGCACACTGGCCCGTATCATCAAACTCATCCGCATGCCAGATGGAACGACTACCGCTATTTTGCAGGGGCGCAAGCGTTTCCGACTGCAAAAAATGGTATCGGAGAATCCCTATATGCAGGCTACTGTTGAGGAGCTTTCCTACCTTATCCCAAAGGAAAAGATGAAGTTCGAAGCCGTGGTGGCATCCATCGTTGACAAAGCCAAGCAAATTATCCAATTGTCTCCGCATATTCCGGCCGAAGCTATTGTGATGATTAAGAACATCAATAACCCCAGCTTCCTCATCAATTTTATATCTTCCAACCTTGGTGTAAAACTCAATGCAAAGCAAAAAATTCTCGAAAAAGATGACCTGAATGAAAAGGCCGAACTCTTGCTCGAGCAGATGGATACTGAGTTGCAATTGCTGGAATTGAAAGACCGTATTGAGAGCAAAGTGCGTACCGACATCGAAAAGCAACAACGCGATTACTACCTCAGCCAGCAACTGAAAACCATCCAGGATGAGTTGGGGCAAAATCCCCAGGAAGAGGAAATAAAAGAACTAATCGAGCGGGCAAAAACGAAAAAATGGCCGGTATCTGCCAAAGAAGTTTTCGGGAAAGAAATCAATAAGATTCGCCGGATGAACCCCCAGGTGGCAGAGTACGCCATACAATTGAACTACCTCGAACTTTTGCTCGAACTACCCTGGGAGGAATACACTAAAGACAGTTTCGACCTTGTGAAGGTGAAAAAGGTGCTCGACAAAGACCATTGCGGCTTGGAAAAAGTGAAAGAACGAGTGCTCCAACACTTGGCCGTATTGAAATTGAAGGGCGATATGAAAGCTCCCATCCTTTGTCTGGTAGGTCCTCCGGGCGTAGGGAAAACATCCCTCGGGAAGTCAATCGCCTCGGCCATCAAACGCAATTTCGTGCGCATGTCACTCGGCGGGCTACACGACGAGGCCGAAGTGCGGGGCCATCGTAAAACCTACATCGGGGCCATGCCTGGCCGTATCATTCAGTCATTGAAAAAAGCAGGCTCCAATAACCCCGTTTTCATACTCGATGAAATAGATAAAGTGGGCCAGGATTTCCGCGGCGACCCCTCCTCGGCACTGCTCGAGGTGCTCGACCCGGAGCAAAACTCTACTTTCCACGACAACTACCTCGAAATTGAATACGACCTGTCGAAGGTGTTGTTCATCGCCACGGCCAATTCACTGTCTTCCATTCAGCCAGCGTTGCTCGACCGCATGGAAATCATTTACATCAACGGCTATTCCATTGAAGAAAAAATCGATATAGCAAGGCGCCATCTCATACCGCAACAGCGGAAAGAACACGCCCTGATGGCAAAACATGTAAAGCTGAACAAAGCAGTTTTATTCAAACTCATTCAGGAATACACCCGCGAATCGGGAGTGCGCAGTTTGAGCCGACAGATTGCCGGCGTGATGCGCAACATCGCCAAAATGGTGGCAATGGACGAAAAATACAATCCCACGGTAAAACCGGAAGATTTGAAAGAAATGCTCGGCCCGTCCCGCTATTCCAATGACCTCTACAAAGAGGCACAGCCCAAAGGCGTAGCCATCGGGCTGGCCTGGACCAGCGTGGGTGGGGAGATACTCTTCATCGAGACCAGCCTTCACAAGGGCAAAGGCAACCTCACCATGACCGGTAACCTCGGCGATGTAATGAAAGAGTCGGCATCGACTGCCCTCAGTTACATCAAAGCCAACTCCGAAGCACTCGGTGTGGATACCAAAGCCTTTGAGGAGCACAACATCCACCTGCACGTGCCGGAAGGTGCCATACCCAAGGATGGCCCATCGGCAGGTGTTACGATGCTCACGTCACTAACCTCGGCCTTCACGGGCAAAGCTGTGAAGCCTTTTGTTGCCATGACCGGAGAAATCACACTGAGGGGTAAAGTGCTGCCAGTTGGCGGTATCAAAGAAAAAATCCTCGCTGCAAAGCGGGTCGGCATGAAGGAAATCGTCCTCTGCCACACCAACCGCAAAGACGTAGAGGACATCAACCAGGATTATATTAAGGGCTTGAAATTCCATTATGTGGATAGAATGGAGGAGGCGCTGGAACTAGTGCTGGGTATGCCGGTGAAACATACACTGCGGGTGAATTCCAAAACGGCGGAGGAGAAGGGAGTCGCGTCTATGATTCGAAGAGGA
>CAZPHZ010000045.1:0-12830 GCA_964586035.1 uncultured Saprospiraceae bacterium | reverse complement strand
CCCAGACGGTCGGAGCAGTTTGGGTGCGTGGCGTGTGTGGGACAGTTTGCTTGTCGTGCGGCAACCCCGTCGTGGCGGGGGGCGGGTGACCCGTTGTTTGCCGCGGTACCCGCCACTTCAGGACACTCGTCAACGTCGTCGGTAATGCCATCACGGTCGGCATCGGGACAACCGTTAAGAGCCGGTAAGCCGGGCACGGTGGGACAATTATCTTCTTTATCCACAATGTTGTCGGAGTCAGTATCCGGGCAACCGGAGAACCGCCGCAAACCTGCTTCATTCGGACAATCGTCATTTCTGTCAGCGACACCATCGCCATCGGTATCGGGACAACCATTCAACCTGCTCTCTCCAGCTTCATTAGGGCAGGCGTCCTCTCTGTCGGCAATACCGTCATCATCGGAATCAGGGCAGCCGAACATAGCGAGAGAACCTGGTTGTGTGGGACACCGGTCATTTTCATCAACCACTCCGTCTTTATCTGTATCCTGGTCTCCAAACCGGAAGCCGAGTGCCACTCCACCGAACATTGATACGTCATTATGGTCTGGTCCACCGGCGTATTTGATGCCATCGAGATAATCGGAAAATGTGAGACGCATTCCCCATTCCAATCCGAGATTCACTTTGCGTGATAAATCGAACTTTATTCCGCCACCAACCGGAATGGCAAATTGAGAGTTGGAATAATTGGCATTTTGGTCTTTCTCCAGATTTGCAGATGGCTTCAAGGATCCAAAATCCGTTTCCGGATTTATCACGTTCAGTGCAACTCCAGTGAATAAATAGGGCGACCAGGTTTTTGTAAATTTCCCATCCGCAGAAAAACGGCGGTGAGCGAAGAATTCATATTCACCCAACATAGACAATTCCACCAAAGATGATGAAAATGAGGCTCCGCGAGCTGCCAACTCCGGGTAATTGAGGTCGTTTCCTTCAATTTTCCCATAAAGCAAATTCATGCGCATGGCCAGCCTGGGAGATACGTGGTTGCGGATGAAAATGCCAAAGGCAGGGTTGGCTCCATCGAGCGTAAAAGTTGGCACAGTGAGGTCTCCCAAATAGCTGGAGTAGCCGAGGAAGGCGCCACCCTCCCATTTTTCCTGGGAGCTGGCTAAGAAAGGAAGCAAGACGAAAAGGGCGAGTAGTCTAAGTTTTGTCATGATTAGATTTTATTAAGGATTCCTGTAATCAATTGAAGTGCAGTTTACCCAACTAACACCAGTTGAAGGTTAATCGTCAAAGAATGTTCAGTCCACAACGTGATTAGCTTCCCAAAGATATGTTTTCTATTTCGGAGATTTTGAATACAGCAAATTTATAAAAAAAAGAACTATTAAAGATTATCGCGGCAATAATACAATTCAACAGTCATTTCACATCCTTTTGTTCACTTCGGTGTTCTACCCATTTGCTCCAGAGATTTATAAACTTAAACGGAAATTCACGACAAATGTTAATTTGAATAAATTTGCGGCTCATTAGAGAACTGGCATTGAAGACAAGTCGTAGTATTTTAAGAAACAGAGATTTGATGCTGCGGAAACCATTATATCACAAACAGGCATTTTGGTATCGCGGCGTTCAAATCTAAAACAGAGACAATGGCTAAAATTTCTATAGACCTCAAAGAAGGTAAATTAGTAAAAGAAAATAGTGACGTCATCATTGGCATAGACCTCGGCACCACAAATAGTCTAGTTGCATACGTAAAAGAGGGCACCGCTGTTGCAGTAAGAGGCAAGGACGGCAAACGAACACTGGTTCCCTCCATTGTCCATTTTGCAGAATCGGGCGATATATTAGTCGGCGATGCAGCAAAAGAAAAGTTAGTGCAGGCACCACACCGCACCATTTATTCAGTGAAGCGGCTGATGGGAAAATCATTCAACGACATTAAAGATTACGGCCAGTATTTTGGGTATAAAGTCATAGACGACGATACCGAAAGCCTGGTAAAAATAAGGGTGGAAGACCGCTTTTATACACCCATTGAACTCTCTGCCGAAATACTGAAATCTCTGAAGTGCAGAATAGAAGAAGAGTTGGACAAAACGGTATCGAGAGCTGTCATCACGGTACCAGCTTATTTCAACGATGCTCAACGACAGGCTACTCGCGATGCTGGAAAACTGGCGGGTTTGGATGTCCTTCGCATCGTTAACGAACCCACCGCAGCCAGTCTTGCCTATGGCCTGGGCAAGGAAGATGCCCAAACCATCGCTGTTTACGACCTCGGCGGAGGCACTTTCGACATCTCCATCTTGCAAATAGAAAATGGCGTATTCGAAGTTCTCGCTACCAACGGCGACACGTTTCTCGGCGGCGACGATATCGACCAGACCGTCTCCCAATATTGGTTGTCAGTAAATAACATCGCTTCAGATTCATTGGCCGGAAATAAAGAACGAGGGCAGGCGCTGCGTCTTCTCGCGGAAAAAGCCAAAATTACTCTTTCGGATGAGCCGGAGTTTCATGGCTCTACCGGAGCAATGAAATGTGATTTAACCGTCGGAAAACTGGAAGAGCTTATCAAGCCCTTAGTGGACAAAACACTGAACTGCTGCCGGCAGGCTCTCAAAGACGCTAAATTAGACCCTTCCGCCATTGGACACGTCGTAATGGTCGGAGGTTCCACGAGGGTGCCCCTGATAAAAAGGGAGGTGTCGAATTTTTTTGGAAAAGAAGTCTTCGATGAACTGGACCCCGACGAGGTAGTGGCCCTCGGCGCTGCCATTCAGGCTGACGTGCTGGCTGGTAACCAAAAGAATGTTCTGCTCCTCGATGTCACTCCGCTATCGCTCGGCATTGAAACCGTTGGTGGACTGATGGATACCATCGTGCCCCGGAATACCAAAGTGCCGACGCGGGCGGGACGTCAATATACCACCTCAATCGACGGGCAGAAAAACCTGAAAATCGCAGTGTACCAAGGCGAGCGGGATCTCGTGGAAAACAACCGCAAACTTGGCGAGTTTATCTTGCGCGATATACCCCCTATGCCGGCCGGGTTGCCGAAAATTGAAGTACAATTTATTCTAAATGCCGACGGAATATTAAAAGTTAAAGCCAAAGAGTTGCGCTCCAATATAGAGCAGTCTATCGACATAAAACCACAGTACGGTATATCGGAGGAAGAAATGGCCATGATGCTGCTGGAATCCATTGAGCACGCGGAAGAAGACATGGCTATTCGCGGGCTAAAAGAGGCTAAGAATGAAGCCAACCATATCCTTCATTCCGGCGAAAAATTTCTATCTCAAAATAAGAATATACTCTCGGCAGAAGAAACCGCTGGAACCATACAGCTTCTGCAGAAGTTGAACAAAGCCGTTAGCGGAAAGGACAAGGACGCCATCAACAAAGCGATTCAGGAATTAAACGACTTCACGGCACCTCTTGCACACCGGGCAATGGATGAGACTATCCAAAATGCCATGGCCGGGAAGCGCGTCGGGTAATTCGAACTATTCCGGAATTACTGTTTTACAATTTTCCTTGTCATTACTTTGTCCCCCACCATTATTTTAAGGAAATAAATGCCGGCAGGCCAATTATTCGTACTGAGTTCCAACTCTGCAGAGGTTGAATTCTTCGCTGCCATTTCTTGTCCGGCGGTACTCAATACTCGCAATTTCCACTCTTTCATTTTAAAATGTAAAAGGCTTATCTTCAACTTGCCAAAGAATGGAACCGGTGAAACTTTAAGCTCCACGTCATTGAAAACGTTTCCGGCCGTTGCAGTGACCATGGGAATTTCGAAATCGGTAATTTTGGGAAAATGGTCTGATGCCGAACCGGTGTCATCCTGGTGGAGACCATAAAGGGCGAGTCGATTCTGAGTCATTACCTCCGTCTGAATAGTGAATGCTTTGCTAACACTCATGGCGCTATTTGAATAAATGTGGTAATCGAGCCGCGACGGGGGATAGCTGCTCCAATCATTTCTCCAGGTATAAGCCATGCGTAAGTCTGACTGCGAGGCAATTACATCTTCGAGCGGCGTTCCGTCCCAGTCTGGAGGGCCTCCGGGGCCGTATTGGGTCGTATCTATGATTTGCCCGGTGAGCAGGGTTGTCAATTGCTGTTTTTTACCGACGAGGTTAAGGTCTCCCGAAAGCACGAACGGGGTATTTTCTGGCAGGTCTATGATCCCACCCGGGGTTGTGGCGTCGAGTAAAAAGCGGATGAGGGCATCCGCTTGTTCTTGGCGGGTATTGTCGGCATCGCAGCATTTTAGGTGCCCATTTATCACTAAAATATCGGTTGCATATTCAGATGGCAGATCAATCAAAGATGCCGTGAGCCGCACACCGGGTTCCACCTCCCAACTTTGTAAAATAGGGTATCTCGAGACGGTAATATTGCCGTAATCGACCTTAACAGCATTCCAGTTTTGGAAATTTGGCAATTGAATGGCCGAGTTCATGAAGGTGGCTGCCATGCCTGCCGTCACGTCCCAATTTTCGTTGAACGTAACTACGTCAGGTTGAGCAGCACTCACCACCCGCCGGAAATGTTCTACCCTATCGAAATCATCGAGGCCATTTTGAAGGGTATTGTAGGTCATTAGTCTGAAATCGAGACTGTTGTTTTTTTCAAAAAGTACCGATGCAGGTTCGCTCACGGGGGTTTCATCAATTTCGTAGGTGAATATTTGGCCCGCATCGGGCATTATATCGCCTCCTGCTGTACTCCCATCCTGGAAAGCAAGCCGTATGGCCGGTCCGGAAAACAACAAATTGGAGCCGTCGGGTTTTGTATCCAGGCCAATGGCGATTTCAAATTCCTGACCTGTGACAGTTGGCAAATGCCGCCATTTCAAGTCATTCAGCGAACTATTCACGGGAAAACTACCCGTATAAACCGTCGCTTCCCGCTGTCCCGGATAAATGACCGCCTCTGCCCCCAACCCATTGAATGTATTGCCGGACAGTGCATTCGCATCGGTATCGAGGAACAGTGCCACGGCATTTCCTTCGGTCATTGATATTTCCTGGCTCAGTTTGAATCGAATAAAAAGGAAGTCAGCGTCGTTGCTCACCTCCATCGACAAAAAATCCAGATTCGCTCCATCTCCCTGCGCATCAGCAAGTGTAGCTGCACCCTGCCATTCATCGAATAATCCGTCGACGACAATGGGCAACGACTGAGCGTATGTGGATACATTGCTCAAACAAATCACAAAGAAAAGTACCGCTATTTTTGCAGCCTTTCGTGTGGGTATTATTTTCATCCTATTATTGATTTTTAAAAAACACTTCTGGCGGCGTACCCCCTAAAAAAGGGGTGCAAATTAAGCAATTCAAAGTTGCAAGTAGTGACTTTCACGGGAAGCATTCATCATCGTGGCAGGACAACCGGAAAACGAATTTGGAATGCCGCGATGGAATTAGGATTTTTCCCCTGCCCTGCCCTACCTTTGTCAGAGATGATATTAAAAATATCGTATGGAGAACCCGCTCGACAAATTAGAGGAAACTTTTGAGATGGACCTCCCGGTCCCAAAGGCGCAAACATTAGACGCCTACTTAGATGAAGTTTTGGATGACATCCACAAACTGAGTGAAGACCTTCGCGAGCAGCGGTTTTATGTGGACTCCGGTGGCAAGCCCTGGCTTGAAGTGCGTGATGATCCTGGTTTTCAGGAGTCTGTCCTCCATTTTTTCAATCCCAATGGGGAGTACCTTCAATCCGTGGATGGCAATGTGCACCGGGGGAAATGGCGCCTACTCGACGGCACCAACAAGATTATCATTGAGCAGGGTGGCAGCGACCGACAGCCCAACCGAAGCGAACTTTTCGAACTGGCATTCTTGAATAACTATTTTTTTATTCTTAAAAAACACGGAAACCAGGCCAGGAAAAAGAAAAGTAAATATCTCGTGATGGGGTATGAACCTTATGTGAATGGCCTAAAATGGAAGGATTTCGTGGATTTGATGTACAATGAATTTAGAGGGAAATGGGGCACCTTTCAATATTTCATTGTCGTTGCGGTCATTATCCTCATCTTCGTTGTAGCGTTTTCTATGCTCAAATGATTTAGGAAAGAGAATAAGGAGGCAATTGCACCGGCGTAGAGGGTTCTGAATACCAATTACCATATATTGATACATTCAAAAGATTTATAGGGTAGAACCCGGCGGTGCAACTCAACATCCTCAACCTCTCTCAAATCCAATCACCCTACTCCCCATTTTCCCTATTCCAATTCCATATCTATCTGGCGTTTCGACAAATTCGTATCGCGAATTCGCACTTTTACCAAACCACCCATCTTCAGCATCTTGCCTGATTTATTTCCTTTGGCACGCAACCGGCCCTCTTCCACATCGAAGCTTTCCCGCATGGTTTCAAACCCCACCATTCCCTCACATTTGGAATCTTTAAGCTCCACGAATACTCCCCGGTCAATCATACCCGAAATATAGCCCTCAAAAACTTCGCCCACGTGTTTTTCCATGAATTCCACCTGTTTGTACTTGATGGATTCCCTTTCGGCTGACATGGCCTTCCGCTCCTGTAATGAGATATGTTTACATCGTTCTTCCAGGTTGTCCTTTTCCACTCTGAGCGTTTTGCCACCGAGGTTTTGCTCCAAGATACGGTGGACCAACACATCAGAATAGCGGCGAATGGGCGAGGTAAAATGCGTATAATTATCGAAGGCAAGGCCGTAATGACCTATGTTATTCGTAGAGTATTCAGCCTTCGACATGGTTCTGATGGCAATGGGTTGCAACAGTTTTAATGCCTCATTTTTTTCTGCTTCCGCCACCAGCCTGTTAAAGGATTCAGCGACTTCCTTCGGCGTGTTTATCTGCATCTGAAAACCTAATTCCTTTGCGAAAAGGGATAGCTCGGCTACTTTCTCAGGATTGGGATAATCGTGGATTCGATAAACAAATGGTATCTCGTGGTCTTGTCCTTTTTTATGGATATACGTAGCCACCTCCCGGTTTGCGAGTAGCATAAACTCCTCAATGAGCAGGTGGGCGTCCTTTCGCTCTTTTACGAATACCTCCACAGGCACTCCGTTCTTATCGAGCCTGAACCGTACTTCCTCCATGTCGAAATCTATTGCGCCGGCTTTAAAACGCCTTTTTCTCATGCCCTTTGAAAGCTTATTCAGAACCCTTAATTCAGTGGCAAAATCACCATGGCCCGATTCCATTGAGGCCTGTGCCTGTTCATAACTAAACCGCCGGTCGGAATAAATGACGCCTTTGCCAAACCACCTATTTACCAATTTATGGTTATGGTCAAATTCAAAAACTGCTGAAAAAGTCAGCCGGTCCTCTTCCGGACGCAAAGAACAGAGGTTATTAGAAATGCGCTCCGGAAGCATAGGCAGCACCCGGTCCACCAGATAAACTGATGTTGAGCGATGATAGGCCTCTTTGTCTAAGGCCGATCCGAGGGTGATAAAATGAGTTACATCGGCGATGTGAACGCCGACCTCAACATGGCCATTGTCTAAATATTCGATAGACAAGGCGTCGTCAAAATCTTTGGCATCCTCCGGGTCGATGGTCAATGTGGGCACTTTTCGAAAGTCCCGGCGTCTGGCGATTTCTTCAGAGCTGATTGTGCCGGGCAGAGCTTCAGCCTCCGCCATTACTTCCTTTGAAAACTCAAGGTCAAAGCCATTGTTTATCAAAATGGTCTTCATCTCCAGGTCGCTGCCTTCGGCACCCAGAACGGCTGTCACGACTCCGCGGGGTCTGTCGTCTGCGTTCTTATTCCATTTCACTATTTTCACGACCACCCTGTCGCCATCATCGGCATTCCTCGCATCTTCCAATTCCACCAAAACATCCACTGGGATGTCGGTTCTTGTCGGAGTTACCAAGGCCAGGTTGTGGCGCATATAGATGGTGCCTACAAAACGATCGGTAGCACGTTCCACTATTTTCATCACTTCCCCTTCCATGCGGCGGCGGCCCCTTGGCCGCCATGCGGAGACAAGAACCCGGTCACCGTGCAAAGCAGAGCTCAAGTTGCGAGCCGAAACGTGAATATCTTCTTCAAGGTCGTCGCAGGTGATATACGCAGACCCCTTTCGGGTAATGTCTACAAAACCTTCGTACAGGCGCTTGGCACTTGTACCTCCCCTGCCGCGCCGCAGCTTGAATTTGAAATCTTCGAGGGCTTGTAATTTTCGCTGCTCCACTAATTTCTCCAATGCATGTTGGACGCTGTCCTTGTTGTTGGCGACCTGAAGATGGCGGATTACCTGGCGGGGGTTGAATCTTTTCTTGGGGTTGTCGCTGAAAACCTTGAGGATTTCTCTTCGGAGCTGACCTGCAGTCAGCCTCCTTCCTTTAGTTTGGCTTTTGGTTTTTGGTTTACTATTCTTCATTTTTATTAATCATTAAATATTTGGTTGTAACAACAGAATTGTCGCAATTGGCCTAATTGATTTCCAATTGAGTCACAATTTAGTTTTGTCAGATAATCAGGAAAATCTATCCGGGGAATTTGAAAAAACAGCGTGCATGAATAATTTGATGCTTACAACGAATTTTAAATAAATCACGGTCAGATGTTGTAAAAAGGCCGGGAAAATCAGGCGGAAAGAATCTGCGGATGCAGGAAGGCAGGTTCAGAGCAAGAATTTCACAAGTAACTGTCCCAGTCTCCTAAAAGTTCAAATGAGGTAAATCTTTCTCACCTGATATAACGCAATTTTATCTGGGCTGTTTCAATATCCCTCAACATGGTCATCCTGGTTGCGCCAATCCCCTGCTCCGACCAACTTACCATCCGGAAGCACTTCAATGGCCTTCATGACAGCCATGCGGTCCACCCCGCGCAAATGATGTCCCATGTCCCACAGTTCCTTTCTCACCAATGTATCAATAGCTTTACCTTCCACCGAAATTTCGTCGGGTAACCACTGGTGGTGAAAACGGGGCGCACTCACCGCATCCCCGATGCTCATTCCAAAATCAGTAACATTCAGTATAGTCTGCAACACAGCCGTGATGATGGTGGAGCCCCCCGGTGCTCCGAGGACCAAGAACAAATTACCGTTTTTTTCAACGATAGTGGGGGTCATCGAGCTGAGCATGCGTTTTCCCGGTTCAATGGCATTCGCCTTTGCACCAATGAGTCCGAAATAATTGGGCACCCCTGGTTTGGCGCTAAAATCATCCATTTCATCGTTGAGGAAAAAACCGGCGCCGGCAACCAGCACCTTCGAGCCGTAATTCAGGTTCAAAGTGGTCGTCACCGACACTGCATTGCCAAAAGCATCAATAACAGAATAGTGTGTCGTTTCAAAACTCTCCACTTTCATTGAAAAATTGCCTGACTGGACAGCCTCACTCAATGTCGCAGAATCAGGGTCGAAATCAGTCATTCTCAATGCTAAATATTGCTCGTCGAGCAGGGTGTCCTTCGGCACGGGGTAATAGTCGTCATCGCCGAGAAATTTAGCCCGGTCGGCATACACTCTGCGCTCTGCTTCCACAATGGTATGGACAGCTTTGGCAGATTGAAATCCATATTTGCCGAGTGGATAGTTTTTCAGAATAGTGAGCAATTGCATCAGGGCAATTCCGCCGCTTGAGGAAGGCGGCATGGTGATGATGTGGTATTCCTTATAATCCCCCTCAATGGGTTTCTTCCATTTTGCACGGTAGTTTTTAAGGTCTTCACGGGTGATAAGGCCCTTGCCGCGCTGCATTTCATCGACGATCATACGGGCTGTTTCGCCCTCGTAAAAGCCTGCCTTTCCATGATCGCGAATTCGCTCGAGGGTGCGGGCAAGGTCATTTTGAACGAGCATATCGCCCATTTGCCATTTGCCGTTGATTACAAATGGTCTGGGGTCTGCATTGTTCTTCAAAAATGTGTCGTGGTATCTATTGAGCCTCTCCGCCTCCGAACGCGTTATTGCAAAGCCATCTTTAGCCAAATCAATGGCCGGTTGCAACAGCATTTTCCAGTCTTTCAATTTGCTGTATTTCTCAAAAGCTTCGGCCATGCCAGCCACCGAACCCGGCACTCCGACAGAAAGATGCCCTTCGCGGCTGAGACCTGGAACGACTTCCTCCATGCTATCCAGGTACATGTCACGGCCAGCACCGGAAGGGGCTTCCTCTCGAAAATCTAACGCCGTCTTATCGCCGTTCGCCATGCGAATGACCATAAAACCTCCCCCACCGATATTGCCGGCGCGGGGATGAACAACGGCGAGGGCAAACTGTGTGGCGATGGCAGCGTCAACGGCATTGCCACCGGCTTTCATAATTTTCACTCCCACTTTGGCAGCCAGCGGATGTCCGGCGACAACCATGGCAGATTCCGCAGTCGCATTCTGCACAATTTTATAAGGGGACACGGTGGCCTCTCTGCATGCACTGAAGAGAAGGAACACTGAAGCCACCAGTAAAATTGCGGGTATTTTTACTTTGGTATAGTACTTGTTAATCATGTGATTGTTCGTGAATTATGATTATTGCGACTATTTTTCTTAACTCTTATTGAGTATAAGACACTTCTTTTTTCGCTGGACAAATATTCATTTCGAAACCAGTGCAAATCTAACTTTTTCTAACCCTATAAAAGCACAATTAATAGACATTCAGAATACAAGAAAATAAAGTTTGGTTAATTATTTTCATGGTTATGTTGTTGTGCCATCATTTTTGGATGGCACTTTTTTTTTGTCAAAAAGCAGAAACCCCGCCTCAGTTTATCTGAAGCGGGGTTTCAATTTGGCGCATCGCCAAACAAAAATTATGGAAGCAGATCAGTGCTGCACCACAAATTGTTTCGTGCTCGTACCTTCTTCTGTGGCTACGCGTATGAGATAAGTCCCACTGGGATAGCGGCTCACATCGTATTGAAGACTTTCCTGGTTCGCATTTTCTATTTCATCGATAAAAAGTACCCGTCCACTCATTTCGGCAATGGTAACATTGGCGAGGGTCGGTTTTTCCAAAGACAAATCGACATTCAATACGCTGCTGACAGGATTCGGATAGAACCGAAGCGCATTATCAGGCAGCGGTGTGATGTCAATTGCGCTGGCCAGGTCGATGGCCATTCGCAAAACGGCAGCAGGCTCTGGGCCGAAGGCACCCAGGAACCACTGATTGTCCCCACTATTCCACAATACTGTAGAAATCTGGAAATAAGAGATATCTTCATTAAATCCGTGGAAGATAACGTTGTTGGCCCCCTCGTAAGACGCGAGCAACATGTAGCGCGTGCCGGGTTTGAGTAGAACGCCGGGAGTCTCTTCGTTGAAGTCTGTCAGCATTTCAGACTCTACGGCTGTTGTGCTGTTGGTGGTGTATGTGTGTGGCACGAAAGCCCTGAGCGACATTCCCTCATTTGTAAAAAAGTCAGTTTGATCATCAAAATCACTCCAATCAGGAGCAACGACATCTTCTTTAATCTCCATAAGAACGATATTGGCTACATCACCGGCGAGGTTTCCATCCGACTGATTTTTTGCAGCGCTGAAAGTCACCTCCGTGGCCTTGTACTCGTCCACGAGATTGGTACTTGTGGTGTACACATTGCCAATATCGTAATCATTTGGACCGCCACCTGGCTGGTAATACTGCGTCGTGTTGCCATTATCTTTGGACCAGATATTATCGGTGACAATAAAAATCTCGTTGCTACTGTTATTGGTCATGTCTGCATCTTCAGCATCTAAGCTGTACAAATTGTACCGAATAGCGTAATCACCAACACCGAGTTGGTCGGGAACAAAAGTATTATCGAGGAAAAAAGTAGAATCTACCACGCCAGTATCAATGGCGGGTATTAGCAGACTGTCAACCCAGAGTACTGTTCCATCAGCCTGAAGTACTTCGGCTTTCAAAACGACATTTGTCATCTCGCCGGTTCCGATATTGGAAACATCAGCGAAGAATCCCATAGTGTCAGTTGGGATTTGTGAAACCGGCTGAGCGAAACTGGCCGGAGGATAAAAGTAATCGCCGAGACTAATATCATTTGCAGGTGTTGGGTCAACGTCGAAGAGACTTACATCGTCCACCTGCCAGCTATAACCGCATCCGATATCCGTTCCACCAAGTACCGTGGTACTGTCGGCCAAAAAATGGAAAGCAAACCAAAACGAGCCTTCATTGGCCGCATAGGAAGTCAGATCCATAGTGACTATTTGTGGATTGGCAGCACCGCTACTCACTCCGTCACCATACTGACCGTTGGTGAGGCCATCGAAAACAGGCACCTGTGTCCAGTTAGTGCTGTCGGTACTAACCTCAATCCACGTCACGTCATTAAACCTGCGGTAAAATGTTTCGAATTGCATGACCACCAAATCATTGTTGGTTAGGTCTAACTGAGGAGATATGAGCCACACATCCTGTTCGCCGCTGCAATTCAAATCTGAATCAAATAACATCCAACCGTTGGCGGCAGAGGTCGAGGCGATGGGGCCAATGGAAAATCCCCCTGCAGGGCCAGAATTTGACCAAACCCAGTTTGAAGCGGCACTCATATCGCCCGCTACCTCAAGTGCTGTCCAGCTCGCAGGCATGCTATCTGCAAATTCTTCCGTCCAAAATGGGGTTTGAGAAAATGCGAAGTTTCCGGCAAAAAGGAAACAGAGGAGCATGAGCGCATTTTTTGTAAAATCCTTCATGTTTAAAAATGAGTTAAATTTTTGAATAATGGTTACAAGTAATTTGACAATCGGCTTTAGATTTTGAAAACCGGCAAAGCCCCAATTGTTATCTTTTGTATAAAATAACAAGATTGTCAATAGATTTTTATCGGTTTATGATGAGGAATTTTCCTGTCCTCAGGGTGTCATCTGAAATGACCCGCAAGATATA
>CAZPHZ010000044.1:0-12886 GCA_964586035.1 uncultured Saprospiraceae bacterium | reverse complement strand
TTTCACCACGGAATAAACAATCTCACCATTCTTTGTAACATACACATTTCCAGCAGCATCCAATTGATCCAAAACAGGTTTGCGGGAGGTTTGGCCAGTAGCAGATTTTAAGAATTTCATGATGCGGATGATCGATTCCTCATTCAGCCCAACACCCGGAACTTCTGCTCCCGAGCTGTCGGTGCGGCCTGTTCCGAGCTCAGCATTCACATTCTCCCAACCAATTTTATCGAGTTTGTCTATCACACGCAGCACCCATTGCTCCTGCTCTTCATCAATCACACCTATGGAGGCAAGGAATCCTTTTAAAACCTTGCGGTTGTTTACTTTTACCACATAAGTATTCCGGACGAGGCCGATGGCTTCCATGGCTTCTGCCAAAATAACACAAGCCTCGGCATCAGCAGCCACGTCGTAGGTACCCACTGTATCGAAATCGAGTTGCCAGAACTCCCGGAACCTTCCGGGCATAAGCTTCAACTCATATCGGTAAACCGGCCCATATTGAAAACGGCGGAACAGAGGGGCATTTGTTTCCATGATTTGTTTGCGTTTCACATCTAACCAAAGCCTTTCGGCATAGACCCGTGCGAGCGGGGCCGTGAGGTCGTACCGCATGGCCAAAGCCTGATGTTCCATAACTGCTTTGGCATCGGCATCCCGAAGTTCATTGCCATCCGGCCTGAGTATGGGTTCCTCTTCGGGGTTGCGAAAGTTGTAAACGCCCTGGTCCACGGTATCTTCGTCGGGCATGTATTTGCCGAGGACGTCCGCGTATTCGAGGACGGGGGTGTCCCAATGCTCAAAACCGTATTTGCGGTACACCCTTCCTGCCGACCGAATGATGTGCTGACGCAACTCGTTCAAATCGGCATCAATGTCTCTGAATCCTTTTATCTTGCGGGGAATGATTCCTCTTTCCATATTAAATGACGGGTTAGTACGGCAAAATGGCAGGCTATTTCACAAAACAAAAAAGCATTATCCAGCCTGCCTGAATAATGCTTTAGTCCCCCCGAGCGGGCTCGAACCGCTGACCTCCGGAACCACAATCCGGCGCTCTAGCCAACTGAGCTACAGGGGGCAATAGTGATGATGTCGTTGATTGATCATACCGCTTTCTGTTAAAGCGGGGCAAAGGTAGAGATTTTCTGTTTTGTTTCAAATGGAAGTGAGCTGCTGTGTGCAAAATTTCCTACCAAAAGAAAAGGGCTGAGACCCAAATCAGGTCAGCCCTTTAGCCCGCATATCCGTGGAACAATGTCAATCTTTTGCCAGCACTATTTTTTTTGTAAATGAGTTACCCCCTTGTTTGATTTGGAGGTAATAGTTACCCGTGCCGTTTTGAGAAATATCCACTTTGTCTTCGAAATCTCCGGAAAACTCGCCGAGGTCGTATTCGTAAATAGTGCGGCCCATACTATTATATACACTGACTTTGGTATCTCCCGAAGAAGCGATAAAAAATGAAACCTGGAATAAACCCGCTTTCGCATCTGGCGCAATTCTCATTTTTTGGATACTCAGGCTGTTCGAAGCATCATCGATGAGGCCCTTCTCCCGCAATCCATCCAATTCTTCTGAAGACATATCTTCAATGGAAATGGTAGCTCCCTTTAAATTGTCCGATATGCCAGATCCAAGTCCTTTTTCATCGTTCCATTTGAATTGAAAATTTGACAATGGAGAATCGTTTAGATGCACAACTATGTTCTTAAGCCCACAATCGCAATCCTCACAATTCTTTGTTTCCGCATACGATTTTATGGCTTTAGATGCGCTCTTCTGATTACCATCCCGAAGAAATCCCACCTCTATTTTTTCACCTGGATTGAGCATATCAATGGCCAGTGTAATGTCGTCCCAATCCACCATCGTGAAACCGTTGATGGTCTGTATGATGTCGCCTTTTTGCAGGCCCATCTCCTCAGCTGTGGAGCCCTTTACCGGATCAACCCTGACCCCGGTGACTGATTCACCACCGTCATCATTCATTTGGATAATGCCGAAAAACGGGTCTTCGCAACTGTTGCGTTCCTTCTTTTTTTCCGTCACGTAACTTCCAAAAGTCAGATCTATTTCAATTTTATTTCTCTTTCTCACCAAATGCACAGTGGCTTTGTCTCCCGGCCGGAAACGGGTTAATATCCCTCCAAGGCTTTGGTTCTCGCCAACTCTGTATTCATCAATGCCGAAAATATAATCGAACGGCTGAAGACCGGCCTTGTCCGCAGCGGAGTTTTTTATTACTCCCGAAACGAAGCTCCCATAAGGGTTTTCGAAGCCCATTTTCCGGGCTTTTTCTTTGGAGATATTATCAACGTAAACACCGAGGAATGCCTTGTCTTCGTCAAATTCCACATATTCATTGTTATCCTCAAGCTTGAATGGGGCATTTGATTCCAAAAATTCTGTTTCGTTCGGATACACCTCCTCATAAGACTTCATGGTGCCTGTGGCAGTTTGAGTCTGGCCATCTCTGGAAAAAGTAAGCTCTATCACATCCCCTGCGTTTTCATTTTGTATAGCCGTGGTAATGTCTTCCCAATCCAGAATGGGATGGCCGTTGATCGAGTTGATGATGTCACCATTTTGCAGCCCCATTTCCTGCGCTGTCGAATGGTCTACGACATCGATAGTGACACCGTATGGCTCTTCATTATTATTCCGGCCGGCCTCACTAACTCCCAAAAACGGACGGTCACTATCCATTTCAAAATCCTCAACCCAGTTATTATCTCCGCGGGGCGCCAAAACGACTTGCACTGATTTTCCCTCCCCATTTCTTATGAGATAAAGGGTAACTTCTTCACCGGGTTCAAAGTCCTCGAGAATATCGGCAAGGTCCTGATTATCGCTGGTGCGTTGATCATCCACACCATAGATATAATCGAAGGGTTGAAGGCCAGCATGGGCGGCGGCGGAATTTTTCAGTACCCGCGTAACGTAGCCGCCATAAATATTCTTAAACCCGAGTTTTCGTGCCTTTGCGGCATCAAGGCCGCTGACTTCAATGCCCAAAAAATTGCTTCCATGACTCACTAATTTTATTTCCTTCGGGAATGCCTCCCAATTCACAGACCAGTTCTTGTCGAATTCCCGCTCGAAATGCTGACCGATTTGGTCTGCCACTGCCTCCCATCTCGAGGCACTGCGCTCAGCCTGCCGTTCAGCTTGTGCGGCAATCCTATCCGCTTTTTCCGCCAGGCGTTCTCCCAGTTCCTCCCATTTATCAGCTTGCGCATTTAATGCTGGAAGAGCAAACAACAGGATAAACAGGAAAATGAAAATGTTTTTCATGAGTTCGAAATTTAAATTGCAATTAGATTTGATTTTTTTTTGATAACCTACGTCCAAAAGAGACATCATCCGGCAGGTAAAGTTGCATTTTCGCGCTGAAGTTCCAGATGCAACCGTAGTTGAAATTCCTTCATCTTTGATACCCTTGACTTTTGGAAGTTTTATAAAGAAGAACTTACTTATGGATAAATCGAAAACCATCGCGGCATTATTGGCCCTACTCTTCTTTCAGGCCTGCAAAGTCACACAACCTGCACGGCCATCGGAATATTACGACTCAACAGAAGAAATGCCTTTCGAATCTACGATTTATGTACCTCTAAACATTTATAAAGCCGAACTGGAAAAGAGCATTAACTCGCAATTGGGTGAGGTGCTCTTCGAAGATTCCGACATCGCCGATGATGGCCTCATGCTCAAAGCTACGCGCCGTGAAGATATTCGAATTTCAATGGACAGCCAGGTGATATCCTATGCCGTGCCCATTGATTTATGGATAAAAAAGGACCTAAACATCGCCAGAGTCGTAGCCGAGGGGTCTCTCGAACTCAATTTTCAAACAGTTTACCAGATAATACCTGATTGGAGTCTCACGACAAAAACGGAACTCACGAATTACAAATGGATTGAAGAACCTACGATAAATCTCGGCTTTGCCAATCTGCCCATTACGTCTATTGCCGATTCTTTTTTGGAAAAATCCAAAGCCCAAATCGCTACTGCCATCGACGAACAAGTAGCCGGGTTTTTAGATCTGCGGTCGCAAATGGAGAGCATCTGGCGGGAATTGCATGAACCAGTTCTCGTATCGGATGAATATGCTGCATGGCTTTTACTCAATCCGAAAAGTATTGGAATGACTCCCTTGAAAACCTCGGAAAGTTTGGTCCAGAGCACCGTCGTTATTCACTCCTCCCCCACCATCTCGTTGGGAAAAAAGCCAACTCCTGAAGCTGCGGGAGCAATGCCTGATTTTCGATATTCTTCCGGCGAGGGAGATGAATTCCTCGTGAAAATTCGCACCGAAATCCCATTTGCAGAGGCCGAGCGCATTTCTAAAGAAACGATGGCCGGTGAAGTTTTCGACTACGGCAAAAAGAAGGTGGTGGTGGAAGACGTGGAGATATATGGACAAGGCAACCGCCTGGTTGTGAATACAAAACTATCGGGTGATTACAACGGCAATGTCTATTTCACCGGAAAACCAAAATACAACGGCCGCAAGAATCAAATAGAATTAGAAAAAGTAGATTTTGACTTCGACTCGAAAAAAGCACTCCTCAGAACAGCGAGCTGGTTGTTTAAGGGTGCTTTTAAAAAGAGAGTACAAGAGAGCCTTAACTATTACCTCACCTACAACCTCGAAGACACTCAAAACTTCATCCGTCAAGAGTTAAAAGACTACCCACTCGCCCCCGGCATACGTCTGACAGGTGACCTCTACGAGCTGAATGTATCGCATGTTTACATTGCCAATAAGGCCATTCGTGTGGAAATAGGATTGCAAGGGAGGCTGAATGTGGAGGTCAAAAGTTTGGGATTCTGAACTTATTCTCCGTCGAGACGGCGGTGAAACCTTAGCAAGTGACCGGGTGAATTTTCATTGTAGATTTCCAGAAACAACATGCGCTTTGAACGGCCGTCAGCCGGAAACAGAATTTTGATGGGATTGTGCACATATCCATTCTCCTCAAAAAGAAGTACTTGTTTGTTTCTTGTGCGCAAACGGAATTTCAATAATTCACTGGAATCGACAGGCAGGGGTATATCTCCAAAGCCTTCCTCTATCAAAAACTGCCGTACCATCTCGTAACTTTGCGATAAACTGGCCCCGGCAAAAGTGGTGCGGTACACAAATCCGTCGCTTTTGCCACCGAGGTAGTCGATATTATCTGGTGGAAATTTTTCTCGCAAGGGCATTGATAATGAGTTATTTCAGGCAGGGCAAAAATAGGATAGAACCTGGTGTGACATCATTAGCCGAAAAGAAAAAAGTAATATTTTGCTGCAAGAATTATAAAAATAATTAAAAGGGTGTTACTTTGAAACCGCTATAGAAACATTCACTAATTCAAGTCAACGCTCAGCTTATGATGAACGAAAGAATAACTTCCATAATGTCGAAAAATGTCATTTCAGTTGGCCCTGATGACAATTTAGCCAAAGTGAGAGAAATCCTTTTTGAAAAACATTTTCACCACCTGCCTGTAGTCAATGGCACCAAACTCGTGGGTATCATCACGTCTTGGGATTTGTTAAAAACCGACAAAACATTAGAAGAGTATGGCGGAATGAAAGTGAAAGAACTAATGACCACTACCGTTGCTACGCTCAGGCCAAAAGAACTAATAGGTGCAGCAGCCATGGTATTTCTTAAAAACCTGTTTCATGGAATACCTATTGTGGACGATGATGGCAACTTGAAGGGGGTCATTACAACTCACGACGTTCTGAAATACCAATTCTCGAAAGAATACCCCGACGATGATTTTATCAAAGAAACGCATTGGATAGATTAACCTCTGCCGCTTTTGGCAAAAGAACAATTTTATTGGAATCGATAGAAAAACGGGCGCCCAGTTATTAGCATTGGGATGCCCTTTTTTTAAGACTAAAGCCGAGAATCAGGAATCTAACCTTTTTGCTGTTTCAATGGTCACCGCTACTGTGCTCAGAGGCAGAGCCACTAAAAAGCCTGCAAAAGTCAGTAGCAGTAAAATGAATACAACTCCATTTCCGATGGCTAATCCCCGGTAACGCTGCACAAATCTCACACTTTCCCTAAAGCGAAAATGCCGTTCGAGAGCGAAGTCCATGTTGCCGAACCCGGCATAATAGGCCTGAATAATAAAAATAGCAGCCGTAGTGAACGGCGTAAAAACGGGCACGAGGCCCAAAAGCAACAGAAAAATTGTCAGTGATAATTCCCGGAATATGTTTCTAAGGGCGATTCTCAGACCCCGTATTATGTCGGACGTAATTTGACGGAGGCTGAATGCCGGGGCTGAATGCCGGCCCATTAACTGGTCTTCGACTCTTTCAGATAGCACACTCATCAAGGGCGAGCAAATGACCATGATGAGCTGTTTGAAAATGATGAGACCGAAAATCACTATCAACAGCCCTCCAAACACCGACGCGATGCTTTCAACAGCACCATGGCCCCACTCCCAGGGCCAAATTCCGGCCACCAGCCCACCGAGGTTGTCCGACAAACCATAACCCAGGAATAATACGCCAACTCCAACAAGAAAGGTGAGGATTCCCGGCAACAGGACGAATGCCCAAAGTCCGTGTGATGATATATGCCGCAAAGCGGCTCCGTAAGAGCTGATACCGGAAAGGAAATCTTTGACCATGATGCCATTTTTAGGCGGCCGGCCAAAGACACGTCGTTATGGGCATGTATTGCTTTATTAAAGAAGCGAACTGCAAAAACAATCAAATGATGAATTCGAATCTTTCAGGTTTTCGGCCCCATCTCGTGTCAACTGCCGGGTGTTTACGAATACAATAGATCAGGCACAATAATGCCCAACACCCGGCCTTCGGCCAAAGAGAATCTACAGGAGGGAAGAAAATTTCGACATGGCTGTGATTCAAGAATCTGCCACCAACCATGCCAAAGGTGAATTACTTTCAGGCCACTTTTGGTTTTTTCTTTCTGCGGGTTTTAAACAACTCCACGATTTCTTTTTCTTTCATAAACTTCAAATCGAGGAAAGTGGCAGAAACGAATTTCTTAATATCCTGATAGTCCTTGCCCCGCTTATCGGTAAAGTTTTTCAACAGCCTTCTAATGTATTTCATCGACAAACTCTTAATGTCCAGATTGAACTGCTGATTGCTGAAAATCTTTATGTAAACGGTATATATTTTCGACACCTCGAACAGCTCGTGGTAATCAGTCACTTCCAAATTGTTCAGCAACTGTTCGAAGTAATGCAAAATGCTCATTCGCACACATTCGTTGATGACAGAACGCCCCTCATGCTGGCTGTAAAATGTCTTGACCGCCTCCATCGTCTCTTCCTGCATGTATCCTTTGCTATGGATGGTGGCCATGAGATTGTAATACTCATTTAACTGATCGGATACCGCCGGGTCGAGAATGTTGAAAATCCGGGCATCTGCGTATGCATCCACAGGGACGCGTTTGCTCTTGTGCAAATCCAGAATGAATCCGATCCAAGCCTGGACAAAATCGGGATGCTTTGCCCTCGTCTTGCTGAAATTCTGAGCTAAATGCAGTAAATACTCATCATCCAAATCGAAAAACGAAGCATAAATGCCCATTATCTGAAGATGCTCATCTTGTCCCTGAAACTCTTCGTTTTCAATAAATTCTTTTAAAAACGGCAAAAGACTGGTATTGTCTAAATTTCGCTCCAGCCGGTAGAGCAAAAACTCTTTGAGCGATGACCACATGACCTTCAATTCTCCCAAAGTATGTGGGAAAGAGGCGGTCATGTAATTGAACTGCCGGAATTGCCGGCTGTAAATCCGGTAGCCGGCAGCCCGGCCTTCAGGGCTGCGGTATTTATCGAGTTTCTGACTTTGTAAAAAATAACGGATCTTCTTATTATCAATGCTCTCAATCAGGTTGGTAATCCAAATATCGCTACTGAACGAGAATCCAATCTGGATACTTTGTCCGATGCGCTTTTTCAACAACTCGAAATTTGCAGAATGGCAAATGGCGAGAAGAAGGTCTTTAAAATGGTTCTGAGGACGCAAGTATTTATAATTGTCGTCAAACTCGCCACGCATTACAGAATAGCCCAAAATCCGAGGTAGATCGAGCCCCTCAAAATCATCCTTCATCAGGCGTCTTTCGAGGGATACCAATTGGAGAGGGTTTTCATTAGCCACACGGGAATGTACCGCTTGAATGGAGGACTCAAAGACCTCTTTCAATCGCTCGTAATATTCGTCCTCCTCTTCTTCCAGAAAAGCGGCCAATTCATCTGACTCCTGAATGCTTTTTGCAATGGCTTCGACTTCGTCGAGATATGTTTTGTCTAATGGTAACATGTGCTTTATTTTGAAAAGAACCTGGCACGCCACTTAAGGCCTGCCAGGTTCATTGGATAAATTTCAGTCATGAAATTGGATGGCAAAGATAGGGCTGATGCCCAACAATTCAAAAAAAAAATGCTAAAGTTTGGCAGGCGGAATATTCCGGAGATGAAAATTATTATACCCCCGAAGGGACCGAATTTCGAAATGCCGCACACAAAATTCCCGTAGCAACCCCGGCATTCAAAGATTCTGCCCCGGCTGAGGAATGCGAAGGAATGGCGATACTGTGGTCGAGCTCTTGCTGAATTGAGACGGAAATACCCCTGCTTTCGTTGCCGATAACCAAAATGGCAACCGAAGGCAGGCAAGTTTCAAATACATTTTTCCCGTTCAAGACAGCACCATAGGTTGGGATTCCGGAAAAAGTTTTTTTCAAATCGCCAAAATCAACTTCCATGGTTTTTACCCTGAGAAAAGCCCCCATGGATGCCTGCACGACTTTTGGGTTGAAGACTTCCACAGTTTTTGGAGAACAAAATACCCACTTGATGCCAAACCAGTCCGCGATGCGCAATATAGTGCCCATGTTGCCGGGATCCTGCAAATCGTCGAGGTACAGGGTCACGTCATTTATGCGCCGCGGTAGTTGCCATTTGGGTTGGCGGACAACCATAAATACGTGGTTGGGAGTGGTCATTAAAGATATCCGGCTTAGCTCTTTTTGTGAAACAAAAATAATCTGCTCCCCATATAATTTTAAAAGAGCGGGATTGGCATCTGCCCACTCTGCTGTTGCAGCGATAAGTTCAATTTCCAAATCCCCCTGCCTCAATACTTCTTCACAGATTTTCACCCCCTCCACAACGAAATTGTGATACTTTTGGCGATACTTCCGGGTGTGCAAAGATTTAAGGTACTTTAACTGGCTAATGGACAATTTCATAATACAGAAGCAGTTGTAAAGAAAAACTAAGCGATGAGCGGAGCACCTGACATGTGCAAAGAACCGGCAAATAAATGTTTAAAACTCGATTTTCCCAAAGGAAAATACAGCTATCTGTTGGGATTTATTACCGTTTGTATGCTGCTCGCCAGTTGTAATACTACCAGATTTCTGGACCGGGAAAAAGGCGAAATATTCCTTACAAAAAATGAAATTATTTTTGAAAAAGAAACTGTCAAGAAGATAAAGAACAAGTCTAACCTCGCCGACGATCTCGCCAAATTGTACCAGCAGCAACCAAACAGGCGGTTTTTCCGCGTGCCCCGCCAATATTTTTATTACGCATCTTTAGACACCATTAGCAAGAGCAAATTGGGCAAAGCCGCCGCAAGAGTAATGGGCCGCACGCTTGGGGAAACTCCCGTATTTCTCGACACGACCTATGCTCGGAATACAGCATCCTCGATGCAGATTGCCCTCCAAAATAAAGGCTTTTTTTACGCGCATGTGAAAGAGGAAATTAAAACAAACCGGAAGGAAACCAAAGGCACGGTCACTTACCGCGTGAGTCCGGGGGGGCAGTTTTCCATCGACTCCGTTTCTTTCTTCAGCAGGGACACTGCCATCCAACGCATTATGGGCGAAATCAGCAATGAATCATTTTTAAAAAAAGGCAGCCCTATCGACCTCAAGCTATACCAACAAGAGGTGACTCGTATTACCAAATATTTGCGCGATCACGGCTACGCCTACTTTTATCCTCAATACATATCCAATCTGGTGGGCACCGATAGCTCCAACACGACGCTGACGTCTAATCTCGAAGTAGAAATCCTCACACCGCCCAACTTGAAACGCCACAGAAAATATACAGTCGGAAATATCTCCATTTACCCAAATTACGACCCGGCTAAAGAAAAAAATTCAAAAACAGATACCCTCATAAACGGCGCATCGTTTGCGTCGGGTGGCCGGCCTTTCCAGGTAAAACCCAAGACCATTCTCCATTCGGTTTTCTTCAAAAAAGGAGATGTCTTCAGCCAAAAAGATGTGGACAATTCCATCCGGCAACTTGGTGCATTGGGGGTTTTCAGGCCACCGACAATTCGCTTTGAGGAAGACAGCCTGAAGGAAGGAGTACTCAATTTTCAGGTATTACTCACGCCCAATAAAAGATGGGAGATAGGGTATGATTTCGACATAAGCACGACAGAACGCAAGAGCGTAGGTTCCGCCAACCTTTTGGGTATTTCTTTCAGCCCTACACTGCGCAACAGAAATATTATGCGCGGAGCGGAATTACTGGTCACCAACATGGATATGGGGATAGAATTGGCCTTGTTCAACCGCGATGCCAATATCGTTAACACTTTGGATTTCCGGCTAAAAGGCGACTTGTACCTACCGCGCTTTACAGATTATTTTCACATATGGCGGAGACTCAATAGGTGGAAAATGGTGGGTGATAATTTTTATGCCGATTTCCATCAAAAAGCAACGAGTCGTTTTTCTTCCAGCTATAATTTGTTGATACTACTCGACAACTATGAACTGCAATTTGTCAATCTGAGCTATGGCTACGACTATCCTTCTTCTTTGAAGAACCGGTTGTTTATCAATCATTTCGGGGTTGACCTGCTCATCCCGAATATCACTTCGGGCTCTCGATTCGACACGATTTTGCAGGAGCAGCCCTTTCTCCAAAATAGCTTTAGCAAGCAGTTTATCACCGGCTTTTTGTTTCGTGACCTGACGTATGTTCATACCAGCCCATCAAACAGATCAGGGGCCACCTGGTATTTCCGCGGCAATTTTGACGTTTCCGGCTTGGAAATTATGGCGGCCAATTCTCTTTACAATGCCATATCGGGTAAATCTCCGGATTTCAAGTTTTTCAATGTCGAGTTTTCACATTATGTGAAGTTAGAGACTGACCTCCGGCGAAACTGGGCTTTGGGAAGAAACAGGAGTTTTGTCGCGCGCCTCAATACCGGAATTGCCACCCCTTATTATTTGTCGGAGACGGTACCCTACGTCAAACAATTCTATGTGGGAGGGCCTTACAGCCTCCGTGGTTGGTACGCGAGGGCTTTGGGTCCAGGATTGTACCACGACCCACTCAGCGGCGACCGCACACAGCGCAACCTTTTTTATCAAACCGGAGATATAAAAATCGAGGCCAATCTGGAATATCGTTTCCTCCTGATGCGCCCATTTGGAATGTTCAATCTTTATGGCGCTTTGTTTCTCGACGCTGGTAATATTTGGAGCTTGAAAAAAGACCCGGCTCGTGAAGGGGCCCATTTCGCATTGTCCAGGATTGTGAAAGACGGCTATATCGTACAGGACAATTTCCTTCAGGAAATGGCCGTCAGCGGAGGCTTCGGCTCTCGCTGGGATTTCACGTATTTTATATTCCGGCTAGATCTTGGCATTCCTCTGAAAAATAACTACCCTGATGCGGAGCGCAACAACAATTACTGGGTAGATTACAAAAAGTGGCAGTTGCGTGATATAGTATTCAACATAGGTCTGGGGTATCCTTTTTAATTCCACGCAAAGGCCAAATTATTTTTGATATTTCAATTCAGCTGGTCTATTTTCGCCCACAGTACCGGGCTTCCCAATCCAAATAACCCGCCCGGATTACCCCTATTTCAACATGCAAAAATTCACTGCAGGAATTAAGAAATTTGGCACCGCACCAGTATTTTTTACGGCCATTTCCACCATTCTGGGAGCCATTATGTTTCTGCGTTTTGGCTTTGCCGTTGGTCATGTCGGACTAATTGGTGCCATCTTTATTATTCTGATTGGCCATGCGGTCACCATTCCCACTGCTATGGCAATCGCCGAAATAGCCACCAATCAAAAAGTAGAAGGTGGTGGCGAGTATTACATCATTTCGCGGTCATTCGGATTAGTCATTGGTTCGTCCATAGGTATTGCCCTGTTCATGTCACAGGCCATCAGCGTGGCGTTTTACATCATGGCCTTTGCGGAGGCATTTTCTTCGTTTTTCGGTTTCCTTATTGCTAAATTTCATTTCCCCGAATGGCTCGCCTGGCTGTTGATGCAAAAACAAACCATCGGTATACCTGCCCTGTTAGGTCTGACCTACATCATGCTCTCCAAAGGGGCTGACCTCGGCGTGAAAGCCCTATACATTGTGGTGACCACGTTGGGCATCTCACTGGTTGCATTTTTTGCCGGCCAGACTGATTATGCTAAGACGCATCACCTCGACCCGAATGCGAAAGTGGCGGATTTCACACCGGCCAACGATGACCAAACTGCACCATTTAGCAATTTAGATACTTCTTCAGCCCAGCCATCGGTCAGAGACGCTGATAATAATCCCACTGCTGTTGAGCAATCTGGCCCTTCTCAACCCACCAACACAGGTGGAAACCCGTTAGTACCCCTTGGATTCTTTACAGTATTCGCCATTATTTTCCCTGCCTTCACAGGTATGACGGCTGGCGTAGGGCTGTCAGGCGACCTGAAAAAACCTGGCAGGTCAATCCCTTTGGGTACCTTGGCAGCCACTCTGACGGGCATGGTCGTTTATTTATTCATTGCCTGGAAACTATTCGTCTCAGCCAGCCCGGATGAACTCGC
>CAZPHZ010000043.1:0-12909 GCA_964586035.1 uncultured Saprospiraceae bacterium | reverse complement strand
CCGTTCAGTCGTTTTGATAGATTCGTGACCTAATGCCTCCTGCATCAATTTCAGCTTGTAGCCATTTGCTGCAAGGTGAGGTGCGTAGGGCTTGGCGCCAGACTTCTCATTGTATTGGTGTATATTTATTTGGGAAATAACCACCTCGTCGAACGGGCACTCCACTTTGATGCGGCAGGCGCCGCGGTGCTGCAAAGGGGCAATGGTGACGAGGGGGCGTGGCATCATTGATTTTATTGTGGTGCGCCAAATATAACTTTTCTTCCTGTTTTTCCGTATAAACCGCCCGGAATCTTTCCACTCTTTATCATACTGAAAACCCTTTCCGTCATGCGCAGAATTTCGCTTATAACTGCTGCCATTATACTGGCCGTACCGATGTTTTTACACGCCCAATGGCAGCCCGCCGAAGCCCGTCTCACTACGCCGTGGACCGGTAAGGTGTCGCCGCGAAAAGTGCTGCCCGAATATCCCCGGCCTACGATGACCCGCAACGACTGGATGAACCTGAACGGGCTATGGGATTTTCGCATGACGGACACCGGCAAGGACAGGACTGTCTTCGAAGGCAAAATCCTGGTGCCATTTCCGGTGGAGTCGGCGCTGTCGGGGCTGGCGCGGAAAGTGAAGCCAGAGCATCTGCTCACTTATGAGCGCAGTTTTATTTTGCCCAAACAATGGGCGGGGCAGCGCATGTTGCTGCATTTCGGTGCCGTGGATTGGGCTACCACGGTTTTTCTCAACGATAATAAGGTGGGTGAGCACAAAGGCGGCTACGACCCCTTCACTTTCGACATCACGCCGTTTTTGAAGGGCACCGGTTACCAAAAATTGCGGGTGGAGGTGACCGACCCCACCGATACCGGTGGGCAGCCCGCGGGAAAACAACGGCTCGACCCCCACGGCATCTGGTACACCGCCACGAGCGGCATCTGGCAGTCGGTGTGGATGGAGCCGGTGCCACAGGGCTACATCGCGGGTTACCGGGTGGAACCCGACATCGACAAAGCCCGAATCCTCGTGCATGTGGAGACTGCGGGGGTAATTCCGTTCGATGTGAAAATGCGAGCCCGCGTCTTTCAGGATGGTAAATTCCTGGCGGAGTCGGCCGCAAAACCCGGTACGCCATTGTTACTCAATGTGCCCGGGCCACATCTATGGTCGGTGGACGACCCCTACCTGTATAACCTCGAAATAGCACTTACCGATGGCTCCAAAAAACCAGTGGACGAGGTGGAGGGCTATTTCGGCATGCGCAAGATTTCATTGGGGAAGGACAGTTTGGGCATCACTCGAATTTTGCTGAACAACGAGTTCTTGTTTCAACTGGGTCCGCTCGACCAGGGCTTCTGGCCGGATGGCCTTTACACTCCGCCCACCGAAGAGGCGATGGTGCACGACCTGCAAACACTGAAAGACATGGGTTTCAACATGGTGCGCAAGCACGTAAAGGTGGAGCCGGCGAGATGGTACCACCTCTGCGACAAGATGGGCATGCTGGTGTGGCAGGATATGCCCAGCGGCACCAACGATACCGATGATGATAAGCTGCAATTCAAATGGGAACTAAAAGCACTGGTGGATGCGCATTTCAACCATCCGAGCATCGTCATGTGGGTGCCGTTCAATGAGGGTTGGGGGCAGCACGATACGAAACATTATGTAGAGCTTTTGAAAAAATGGGACCCGACACGCCTCGTGAACAACGCCAGCGGCTGGACGGACTCGGGCAGCGGCGATGTGCTCGACATTCACGCCTATCCCGGCCCTGCCATGCCGGAACCAACGGAAAACCGGGCCATCGTGCTCGGCGAGTTCGGTGGTCTCGGCCTCAACGTCCAGGGTCACCTTTGGGCTTCCTCCGGGTGGGGCTATGCCCGAATTTCATCCCCGGAAAGGTTGTTGTCGCGATATGAAGAGCTTTACCGGCAATTGCACCCAATGGTGGCGAAGGGCTTGAGTGCAGCAGTTTACACCCAGGTGTCGGACATCGAAACGGAGAACAACGGCCTGATGACCTACGACCGGAAAATGCTAAAACTGGACCCCGCACTGCTGTCGCTCGTACATGCAGGGTACCTGCCCCCGCAACCGGTGGGGAGTGCCCGCATATTTGCCAAAAAATACCCGGTGGCATTGGCGGTCTCCAAACCTGGTGCGGCCATATTCTATTCTTTTGATGAAGATTTACCGCGAGAGGAATGGATGAAATACGAGGCCCCCATTATTCTGAATAAATCAAAAACAATCTATTGCAGGGCAGTATGGGCAGATGGCAAATCGAGTCATGCCGAAAATTATGCATTCAAAAAGGTGAAGGCCGTTCGCCCGAAAGCTCCCCGGAAAGTGACACCCGGCCTTAATCTGAGAATGTACGAGGGCAGTTGGGACAGCCTTCCCGATTTCAACTTGTTACAACCCATAGCAGAGCGGGTCGTTCAAACTCCTTCCATCAGCGAGGTCGAACAAAAAGAGGACTTCGGTGCGGTATTCGAGGGTTACCTGGATGTGCCAGCTACAGGCCCATACACCTTCTTTTGCCGTTCCGACGACGGCTCCCGGCTGAGCGTAGCCGGCCATGTGATAATCGAAGACGACGGCATCCATGGTATGCGTCAACAATCGGGCAGCATCGTGCTGAAAAAAGGAAAGCACCTTATCAAGTTGGAATATTTCCAAAAGAAAGGCGGCAAAGGGCTGGAGGTCACGTTGGAAGGTCCGGATGGGGAAATTCTACCCCTGCCCTCCGCTGCATGGGGGCATTGAGAGGGGTTCACGGCGCAAAAGAGTGCCCTGGTTATTTTTTGCCAGCCTAACTCAGAATAAGAACCTGCGACACCGCCGTTCCGATCTCAAAACGGCAAATCGTCGTTCACCTGAACGGGTTCATCGTCTGTTGTTGGAAAGTTCATGTCGGAATCGCCGGGGGGCGGGGCAGGTTGTGTGGTGGCCGGCTGCAGGGCTTCGAGGCGCCAGGCATTCAGGTTGGTGAAATATTTACCCTGCCATTCGCGGCCGCGCAGGTCGAAATGCACTTTGATGGGATTGCCTTCTTCATAGGAATCGAGCAGGGCACAGCGGTCTTGCGTAAGCTGGAATTTGATGAACTGCGGATAATTGCCATCTTCAATTTCTATTACAAATTCCCGGGCCTGAAAGGACTGGGTCTTGTTCTCGGTGTCGTATTTTCTCAACAACTTTCCTTCTATTTCAAAACTGGGCATGAGTGATGGTTTGTGAATGATTGAATAATTGAATGAATGAATTGGGGCTGTTTTTTTTGGTGCAAAACGTTCAACATATTATTGGAAAAAGAAGAACGGAGAATGTTGCCATTCTCCGTTTTTGGCTTTCATCTTCAAAAGTAGTGAAAGTTTATAGATTGGGAATTCAGTTCGTAAATTTCTTTAGACAATTCCGCTGGGAACCCGGCCGGTCAATTTGTAGATGTCTGTGGCGCTCACGCAGAGCACGGCTTTGCCCTCGCGAATAGCGATGGGAGCTTTGATGAGAGAGGGATTGTTTTTTATCACATTCAGCCAATCTTCGTTTCCGAACTCTTTGCCGCGGATGTTCTTCTGGTAATAAGGGTGCGATTTGTTCATTAACTGTTTGGGGTGCAGGTCGAGGGAGGAGAGAATCTGCTGCCAACTGGTGCCCGTGGAAGGTGCTTGCGCAAATGAATAGGTTTTCAAATGCCGGGTCAAACCATGAGCGTGGGCCACAGTTTTGCGGTCGTTGCTTGATTCGGGGTTATAGTAAATGAGAATTTCGCGGTGGTGGGTCTTCATAAAATTTCGATTTTGGTGATGATAAGATTTTTTAAAGCTAAGATGTTTTTTCTGCGAAACAAAGAATTTAAGGGATAAAATATCCCAAATAGGATATTTTAAAAAATAGTTGCCTGTAAATAGATTGAATTGCGAAAAGAAATTTTAAACAAGCTAAGCGTGATAAAGGTTCGATCCTCGTCAATTTGTAGATATTTGCCGCACCATTCAACTCTTGCTAAAATATGATTAGCACCACAAGGCACTCACTGCAAAAATTAGAGACCCTGCTCGCAGAGTTGGGGTACGTCATTCGGTACGAAAAAGGGAGCTTCAACTCGGGTTATTGTCTGGTGGAAGACCGGAAGATTATCGTGGTGAACAAGTTCTTCGACGTGGAAGGAAGAATCGGGGTGTTGCTCGACATCCTCGATATTCTGGATTTCGACGCGGGTATTCTCGGAGAAAAGTCGGCGAAATTTTACAATAAAATTCAGGAAACGGAAGCAGAATGACCGGCGCTTTTACCGCCATTAACCGGCAGTGGTCTCATGGAGCAATTTGTCTACTGCCTGAGTGGCTTGCTGTAAGCGCGACGCGTAATCGCCTGAAATAATAACCAGGGGCACATTTCTTTTTTCCAGTTCAGATTTCAGCCTTTCGTAATGCCAGTCGCGGATGTGCGGGTATTCGCGCAGACCGTCGCGCTCCCAGGCCACGTCGGGGGCCAGTAGTAGAAACAGGTCGTATTGCCGGTGGAGGGCTTCATCGACTACCCAGCCGGGACATTCAACTTTGTAGATTTCCGCCCAAATTTCGGTGACGATGAGGTCGGTGTCGCAAAAAAGAACCCGGTTGGCATTTTTGGCAGCCTCGTCTTCGAGGAAAATCTGGCCACCTGCAATAAGCGCGAAGTCGAGAGAGGTAAGGTCCTGACCCACTTTTTCGCAATATGCCCGGCCGTATTCCTCTACCCATACCGTGTGGTAATGGCTCGCCAGCTTTTGGGACAAGTAGGTCTTACCCGTTGATTCCGGGCCCGTCAGCACCACCTTCACCAGGCTTTTTGTTCGATTATTTGATTTCATTATTTGGTAAGTATTCCTCCTGCTCAGAAAAGTCGCAAAGGTGCCTCGTTTTCTTCATTTGTGAAAATATAACCCGCCTGAATCAGGTGGCTGATGGGTAGTTCCACCGCTGTATTTCGGTTGCTGTTGTGCTGAATGGCGTATCCGAGGTGGAAGTTGCCGAGGAGCAGCACCACGGAACCTCCGAACCGGCCGGTGTCTTCGCTGGCCGAATAATCCGACCGGCCGGCGAGC
Source organism: uncultured Saprospiraceae bacterium (assembly GCA_964586035.1). Lineage (GTDB taxonomy): Bacteria > Bacteroidota > Bacteroidia > Chitinophagales > Saprospiraceae > UBA6168. Next base: position 7,817 of record CAZPHZ010000043.1, on the reverse strand, counting down.
AGACCAATCATGTAAGTTCCATTAACTATAAAAGTGGCTTGCAAATCATACGACTTAAGATGGCCGGAATCGCCTGCGGCATCGGGCAATTCATAAAGTTTGGCGTAAGTCAGCAATCCGGCTGGCTTCAACCAGATGTTGTCGTAAAGATGAAAAACGAACCCACCGTGCAAATTTACAGGTCGTTCCCGCGGTATGAAAGCCGCGTTGTTCACGTTTTTTGAAAACAAACCTTGCTCGAAGAGCTTGAGTGCCGACAGGCCGGCGAAGGCGCTGCGGGATTGGAAATACACCCCCAGTCCCCCGTCGATGGAGCCAAAGTTGCGTACCGCGCTGAATCCATCATCGTTGAAATCGAAATAGTTGAGGCCCAAAGTGGCGCCAAGCGATAAGCTTCCTCCAGGCAGAGGCACCTTCCAACTAAAGGCGGGGCTGGCGCTCATCTCCCCAAACAGGCTCGCTTTATAAAACTCCAACACGCCTCCCCAGGCAGCATTCGTGGTCTGGCTGGGGCCATGAACGCTTACAAGACCCGAACGGGAGACCGTGGTGGCCGCTCTGAAATTTCCAAAGTAAAATGCTTCGAACGACGGGTATCCCGAAGCACCGGCATAGGCGGGGTTTAGCGGCAGTGCGTCCAACTGATACAGCAAAAAAGATTGACGGAGTTGCTGCCCTTGCAGGGCCAGAGCAGCGAAAAGAAAGCATACCGGCAAAAGCAGCCGGAATAGGAGGGCGCGGGATAAAATGACAGCCATTTTTCTGTGTTGAATTGGTTTTACATGGCCCCAAATTAAGTGATTTTTATCAGGCAAATACCTGTCATTTGACATTGTTGTTCGAAATGGCCGCAAGCCTGCCGTGACGACGATGATAAGCTTCCCTTCAAAATAAAGGCATTTAGTGGAAGGCTCTGACAATTTTAATCAAATCTAAATTAGATATCCTCGAAGATTGCCGTTTCATGGACTTTCCTAAATACAAACGTTTTATAACTTTGCGCCGAATTCAGAAAGCCTTCGGGACCGATCATCTGAAGAGATGTTCCGCGAAGGTCTATCAACCCCAATAGAGACAAAAGAATTAACGACTGACCATCACAGGCCTTTGGCTACCGGTCATTGATTATTGGCGTTGCAATGTTCAGCCAATGCAAGAGTCCGGCAGCAGAATGCTGAGGGCCGTCTGGAATTTCCGCAAACCGGAATTTTCGAACGGTTCTTAACTCAACCAACCTTACAGCAGATGAGAAAGGGTTCATCGAGGTTTCTAATAATTATTACACTCTTATTCTTTTCCCAACTTGCATCAGCACAAGCCCAGGAAGGCGGTAGTGGCTCCAACTCATTCATCACCATTTTGATGGCAGCCATTGTCATCATTGCCTTTTTGGTGATAGTGCGTGTGGGAAACAACCTCCTCTATATTCAGGCTAATAAATCTGGTACAAAAAAATCCGGCCGCACTTTTGGCATCTTTCCACCTTTGAGCGAGCTTTTTGCTCCAAAGCTTCCCACTTACGTGAATGGCGATGCAGCCACCATCCTCAAAAGGGGATTCGACATCAAACTCGAAGGAGCCGCCACCGGCAAGGTGGACGGTAAAAGGAAAGGAACAACTTTCGCCATGCAGCCGCCTAATTTCAGAGGCGTGGCACCCATCCCGAAAGTCGAAGTGAGTGTGGGTGATACCGTAAAAGCCGGCGACCATTTATTTTATGATAAAATAGTGACCGGAGTTAAATACGTTTCGCCGGTAAGCGGGGAGGTCATCGCCATCAACAGGGGTGCCCGGCGCTCTATCATCGAGGTGGTCGTGCTGGCCGATAAAGAGCAACAATACCGCAAGCTACCGGCCTTCGACCTCGAAAAAGGCAGCCGGGACGAATTAGTGGATTTCCTCATGGACACCGGTGGCTGGCCGCTGCTGCGGCAGCGCCCTTACGACATTGTGGCCCAAAGAGAATGTGTGCCCGACAATATTTTCATTTCTACATTCGATACCGCTCCGTTGGCTCCCGACCTCAACGTCGTTGTGGATGGGCGGGGAGTAGCTTTCCAAAAAGGGCTGGATGTTTTGGGTAGATTGACTGCCGGCAAAGTTTATCTCGGTATGAACGCAGGTGGCTCAGGGGAGCCTTCAAAAGTGTTCACCGGGGCTACGGGTGTTGAAAAACATTGGTTTAAAGGCTGTCACCCAGCGGGCAACGTAGGGGTGCAGATTCACCACATTGCTCCGGTCGGTCCCAAAGGTACCGTTTGGACCCTCGGGGTTCAGGAAGTCATCACTCTTGGCGCTTTATTTTCCGAGGGCCGTTACAATGCCGAACGTGTAATTGCCGTAACAGGAGCGGAACTCAAGGCGCCTAAATACGTGCGGACCTTTGCGGGGGCCAGTATAAAAGAATTGACCAAAGGCAATATTAACAATGATAATGTGCGCTTCATTTCCGGAGATGTTCTCTCTGGCCAGCAAAAAACTCCCGATAATTTCGTCAACTTCTACGATGACCAATTAACAGTGCTGGAAGAAGGCGATTATTTTGACATGCTCGGTTGGTTGGTGCCCGGCAAATCGGGGCCTACTGTTTCCCATTCCTTCGCCAATTTCCTTTTCCCCAATGCCACCTTCAAGGCCGATACCAATACGCATGGTGAGAAGCGTGCCTTTGTGATGACGGGGCAATACGAGGAAGTGTTGCCGATGGACATTTATCCGCAGCATCTTTTGAAAGCTATTTTGACCAACGATTATGAAAAAATGGAAGGCTTGGGCATTCATGAATTGATAGAAGAAGACCTGGCGATATGTGAATTCGCCTGCACTTCAAAACAGCCGTTGCAAAAGATTTTGCGCACCGGACTGGACATGATGCACGAACAAAGCTGATTTCGTTTGTTGCCGTTCACTATTGGTCTGAATACAACTGGTGGTGAACAGCGAGCGATCCATAACGAATTACTTACAAATGAAAGGTTTACTCGAAAAGGTAAGAAAATTAGAACCTCCCAAAGAGAAGAAACTGCTTCACACTCTTTACGATGGGTTTTTCACATTTCTGTATACTCCTGATACCGTTACAAAAGGACCGGGCGTCCATATTCGTGATCGCATGGACCTCAAACGCACCATGTCGGTGGTGGTGGTAGCGCTGTTATTGTGCTATTTGTTTGGCGGTTACAACATAGGCCATCAACACTTTCTGGCTTTGGGGCAGCACACTGCTTTCTTCGAGGCCGTGAATCTGAAGTTGGCCTACGGCATTATCAAGCTCCTGCCTATCTTCATCGTTTCCTATGTGGTGGGTTTGGGTATTGAGTTTTATTATGCCTCCAAGAGGGGACACGCCATCCAGGAGGGGTATTTGGTGACGGGGGCCTTAATTCCGCTCATTATGCCTCCGGACATCCCTTTGTGGATACTCACACTGGCCATTGTCTTCGCCGTCATTTTGGGTAAAGAGGCATTCGGTGGCACGGGTATGAACGTCGTCAACATAGCCATTTTGGCACGGGCATTTGTATTTTTTGCCTATCCGACAACCATTTCAGGAGACCATTGTTGGGTCGCAGGTCTCGATTTTTCAGGGGCACAAGCCGTTGGTGAAACATACGGTTGGGGGGCGCATTTCTTCGACTGGATATTCCGGGGAGTGGGACTTTCCACCTTCGGCGATGGGGGATTACCGGTCGCCGATGCCTTTACCGGTGCCACACCTTTGGCCCTGGCTAAAGAAGGATGGGACAATGTGACCGCAGTGTATTCGCCCAATGAATTGTTTTGGGGCGTCATTCCCGGCAGCGTCGGCGAAACAAGCAAACCGCTTATCATCATAGGTGCTTTGATGCTCCTCGTTTCGAGGATAGCAAGCTGGCGCATCATGCTTTCCTGCCTCATGGGGGCGGTATTCATGGGATTAGTGTTCAACGCCTGGGACTTTGATATTTACATGAAAATTCCCTGGTATTACCATTTGTACATCGGAGGATTCTGGTTTGCCATGGCATTTATGGCAACTGACCCTGTCACAGCGTCGAACACCAACACTGGCAAGCTGATTTACGGATTTATGATTGGCGCACTGGGTATCATTATTCGCGTGATGAACCCCGCTTATCCGGAGGGATGGATGCTGGCTATTTTGTTCATGAATGTCATGGCTCCGCTAATAGATTATTTTGTCGTACAATCCAACATCAACAGGCGCCTCAAACGTGTTAGCAATTAATTGATTTTCGATGTTAGGTATTGGAGTTTCTCAATTTTAAAATGGAAATTTTCCAACATCAAACATCCAACATCCAAAATCTACCATACTGTGTACAGCAATAAATACATCACCATCTACACCATCATAATGACACTCATCGTGTCGGTTGTACTTGCCGTCATCGTTACGGGGCTGAAACCCATTCACGATGCCAACGAAGAGGTGTTCAAGAAACGGGAAATCCTCAAGGCTGTGAAGGACTACCTCGGTACCGACCTCAGCAAGATGACGGACAAAGAGGTACTTGCTCTTTTCAACGAAAAAATGCAACAACTGACCCTGGATGGCAATAGCCAGGTAGTCGACGGTGTAAAAGCTGAGACCATTGACATGGCAAAGGAGGAGAAGAAACCACTTTCCGATCGCCATTATCCATTGTATGTGTACAGCGGTGATAAAGGCACCTACTACCTTACTGCCATTCGCGGCAACGGTTTATGGGATAAAATTTGGGGAACCATCGCATTCAAAGATGATTTCAACACCATTGCCGGTGCCTCCTTCGGACACGTGGGCGAGACCCCGGGTCTTGGTGCAGAGATTACGGACAACCCCGGGTTCCCCCGGGCTTTTAAAGGCAAGACCATTTACGAAAACGGTGAATATGTTTCTGTGGCCGTTGTGAAAGGCGGAGTGAAAAAACCCGAGCACCAGGTGGATGCCATCACGGGAGCTACGATGACCTCCAATGGAGTGACAGAAATGTTTAATCGCGGTTTGAAGGTTTATCTTCCATATTTTGAAAGTTTAAAAAATCAGTGAGTTGTGTAAATGGAGGTTGAATTTTTTCAAATCCAATCACTTATTGCACATCACCAATCACAATAAAAATGGCTGAAGTAGCAACAAAATCCGCACAAAAAGCGGAATCTCTCTTCGGGAAAAAAGAACGAAAGCTTCTCGTGGATCCGCTCAACGACAACAACCCCATCACCGTGCAGGTATTGGGCATTTGCTCTGCCTTAGCTGTTACCACGCTCGTGTCAAAGGCAATAGTGATGGCCATTGCCGTGACTTTTGTAATCGCGTTTTCCAACTTGTTTATTTCTTTGCTGCGCAAAGGAATACCCAAACAAATCAGGATGATTGTACAGTTGGTCGTCATAGCATTCCTGGTGACCGTGGTGGAGCTCAGCCTGAAAGCCCTGAACTATCCAATTTGGAAAGAGCTTTCCGTGTACATCGGGCTCATCATCACCAACTGCATCGTCATGGGGCGGCTCGAAGCCTTTGCCATGGCCAACAAGCCGTGGCGCTCGTTTCTGGATGGCATCGGCAATGGCGTGGGTTATGGCATCATTCTAATCGTTGTGGCAACCGCACGCGAAGTGCTGGGGAAAGGCAGTCTGCTCGGATTCAAAATCATAGGCAACTCGGCAGAGTACTTTATCGACACTACCCAAAATGCCTTCTTTTCGTGGTACATGCCTAACAACCTGATGGTCATTCCTGCTGCTGCTTTGTTTACCATCGGCATTTACATTTGGGTGCAACGCACCCGCAACCCAAAACTCGTAGATGTAAGTTAAATGGCTGAATAGCTGAATGGTTAAATGACTTTGCAGTACTTTAACCATTGAACCATTGAACCATCCAACCATAAATTATCATGGGCGATTTACTAAATATTTTTCTAAAATCGGTTTTCATTGAAAACATGGTTTTGGCTTACTTCCTCGGGATGTGTTCCTTTTTGGCGGTATCCAAATCCGTTAAAACGGCTATAGGCTTGGGTGCCGCAGTCGTTTTCGTACTCACCCTCACTGTGCCAATAAATTGGGTGGTAAATGAATACGTCCTCGGCGAAAACGGGCTATTCCATACCGATCTCACATTCCTGCGTTTCATTTTGTTCATCGCCACTATCGCCGCTTCGGTTCAATTGGTGGAGATGGTAGTAGAAAAATTCTCTCCGGCGCTTTACGGTGCATTGGGTATTTTCCTTCCGCTCATCACTGTGAACTGCGCCATCCTCGGTGGTGCGCTTTTCATGGTGGCCCGGGAATACAATTTTGCGGAAGCCACAACATTTGGCTTTGGCTCAGGGGTGGGTTTTGCATTGGCCATTATTGTCATGGCGGCCATCCGCGAGAAAATTCGGTACAGCGACGTGCCAGCCCCTTTGAGAGGCCTCGGCATCGCCTTTATACTTACAGGCCTTATAGGCATGGCATTTATGAGCCTCATGGGCATTAACCCTGCGAACTACATTAACTAATAATGAATGTAGAATGATAGGGGATGAATGGCCGAAGTGCCGCCATCCTTCATCACTCCGCATCCATTGCTTATCGTTATTGCAATGATTTTTCTTTTCGACATAATGTTTGTGGTTTTTGCCGCGATAGCTTTCACGGCCGTCATTCTGATTCTGACCTTCGGGCTTATTTTGGCCCAGTCCAAACTCGTGCCTCAGGGAGATGTGTCGCTCATCGTCAATGGTGATGAGGGAAAGCCGATGGTGGTGAAACCGGGGAGTTCCTTACTGTCCACGTTGGCGGATAAAAATGTGTTTCTGCCATCAGCCTGTGGAGGAGGAGGAACTTGTGCCATGTGCAAATGCCATGTGGACGAAGGGGGGGGCGATGTGCTACCCACCGAGATGAACCACTTGAGCCGTAAAGAAGCCGCCGAACACATGCGCCTGGCCTGCCAGGTGAAAGTTCGCCAGGACATGAAAATCAGGGTGCCAGAAGAAGTTTTCGGTATCAAAAAATGGGAATGCGAAGTTGTCTCCAATTATAATGTTGCAACTTTTATCAAAGAATTCGTGGTGCGCTTGCCGGAAGGCGAATCCCTCGACTTTGAGTCGGGAGGGTACGTGCAAATAGATGTCCCCGTCATCGAATGCAAATTTGAAGACATCGACATCAAGGCCCATCCTCGCATGACCGATAAGAAACCCGATGAGTATCAGCCCGATTGGGATAAATTCAAACTGTGGGGTCTCGTAATGAAAAATGATGAGCCGCAGTTCCGTGCTTATTCTATGGCCAACCACCCGGCCGAGGGCAACATCGTGATGCTCAACATTCGCATCGCCACACCACCATTCGACCGTGCCGCAGGTGGCTGGATGAATGTGAATCCCGGCGTATGCTCCAGCTATGTGTTCACCCGCAAGCCGGGAGACAAGGTCACTATTTCAGGGCCTTACGGCGAGTTTTTCATCAAACCCACTAAAAAGGAAATGGTGTACATCGGCGGTGGCGCCGGCATGGCTCCGCTGCGTTCACATATCTTCCACCTCTTCCATACGCTGAAAACCAGGGATCGCAAGGTAAGCTACTGGTACGGAGGACGTTCTTCACGGGAATTGTTTTATACCGAGGACTTCCGCGAAATTGAAAAGGAATATGACAACTTTTCTTACAACATAGCCCTTTCGGAACCCTTGCCGGAGGACAATTGGACCGGGCCTACCGGCTTCATTCACCAGGTGGTATTCGAGAAATATCTTAAAAACCACCCCGAACCCGAAGAAATAGAATACTACCTCTGCGGACCGGCGCCGATGTTCTCTGCTGTGCCGCACGAGATCCGAAAA
>CAZPHZ010000042.1:0-13299 GCA_964586035.1 uncultured Saprospiraceae bacterium | reverse complement strand
ATCTACAAACGTGTGATGTCTGCGACATCATTTCGCAAGCAGGAATACGGAATGAGGCTTGGAAGTGAAAGAGTTGACCCCCACACTTGTTACGCACTCGAACTCTATTTCACCACCAATTTCTGTGTCCGAATACTCATCGCCGTTTTCAGGCGAACGAAATAAGTGCCGGGCGGAAAATCCTGCGCCTGAAGGAAATAGGTGGAATGACCGCCCGTCAACTGCCCATCGAAAATATTTTCCACAACTCTGCCAAATATATCACACACATCGATAGTGGCCCGCATGGAAGACCCGGTATACACCGGTATCACGGTTACGGAACTGGCCGGGTTTGGAAAAATAGAGGCGAGTTGAGGACCTTCAAGGTCCGCGGTAGCAGTTGGCGTACCTTCAATTGTGAAATGATAATACCCAGCCGGGGCAGGCAGCGGTCGCACCTGCGTCTTACCCGATTGTGCCGTAGCTGAGATATAATAAAACACCTCGGTACTGTCTGGCTGATGGGGAATATACCCCGTCCAGGTATTGTTGATGGAATCCGTAAATGCCATAGTTACAGGCTGGTACGGTAACAAAGTGTCGGTTGTATAATACACTGCGGCATTGGCGATGCCGGAGAGATGTTGAATTTTTGCATCCACCATATAATCGCCTTGCAATTCATTGTCCGCCACATCTTTCAGTTTTTGGTGTACAATCAGCAAGGGGTCGGCGACGCCAATTTCACGCACGATGCAATGCAAGGCCCCCAAAGCCCAGATCATCTCGTTGCAATCGATACCCACTACTTTATAGCCCGGAAAATTCTCCCGGTAAACACGCAGGGCGATTGTGTCGTAAGCCTCTTCATAGATGGGGATGATGATGGTTTTATTGACAAACACAGAGTTGGTATAAGTGCGGTAGTCAGCATTGGGTTCGGGGGGATAGGCTCCGTTGCCAGATGGAGGCTGCACCACCCGCACAGTCTTGTAAGGCTCGTCAAAAGTGGAGTTAAAGTTGTCGAGTACATATTCAATGTTGGCCTCTATTTGGGGGCCATCGGCCACACCGGGAGGGTACTGCCCGACGAGTATGGTTTCTTCATCCAGTAATTTCATGTGCATATCGATGTGGTGAATGACATCGAAAGGCAGGTTCTCCATTTTTACAAACCTGTCGATGCCCATAAACAATTGCATGATGGAATCAATGGCGGTTTCGTCGTGTGGGCCGGCACCATAGATGTTGCCCGGTTTGTTTTCATCGAGAATGAGCTTAGAGGCAAAGGCATTGCCCTGCCCGTCTGACATATAGTTGCCACCGGTGTTCACCATGTCGTAAGGTGGCTCGGTGGTATTGTACACGGGTACGCCGAGATAATCGCCGAGCGCATCGGGCAGCACATCGTCCTGCGGACGGGTGGGCCGGTTGTAAATCCAGTCGATGAAATACAGCTCCTCCACGTCGTTCGCATAGACGCAATTGGGGCCGTAGTCGCGCATCCAAACCGAGTTGTTGGGCTCGATGAGAAACTGCACGTTGTCCAAAGTGATGCCGCTGTTGAGCAAGGTGTTTTCCGCACTGGTTTGCGTTGCCGCGTTGCGGCAAATGATAATGACGGGCACTTCCTCTTTGGCGTACCGCACTATTTCTTTCAGCACGTTGGGAAAGCTGCGCCAGGTGATGGTGAGCGCCTGCAATTCTTCCCATTCGGCCATCGCCCGCACGGGGTTGGGTGGGGGCTCGGGAATAAGGCGCATGGGATCGGGAGTGATGAAAGACTGCCATTGCATCATGGCTAATTCGTCCGCGGTCATGGCTCTGGGGAGTATTTCCTGCTGTGCGCCGAGAAGGGTAGAAAAAAGGAAGAAAGCCAGTAATAATTTAATTTTCATACCAATGTATTTTGGCGTAAAATTAGGTAATTACATGGGCTACTGCCACCACCTAAAAGTCGGTCATTTGCCATTTGAAATATTTATGAAAAAAGCAGGGATAGCCGTATTTTTGCCACTCGCAAGTGAGTTCCAGTAAACTCACAGACCATTAACCGTTATAATCCACCCAGGCATGAGGCTGCTGCTGATGTTGTCGATGACAGTTTTTTTTATGGCTGGCTGTAAACACAGCCGGCAGGAGATCGCCCGTCAGCCAGGCATTAATCTTTTCTTCGAAAAAACATCCCTCCAAAAAGAATTGGGGGACTGCGATGGTGGCGGTGGAACTTGCGCCAAAGTTTCGCTTCGTTTTCCAATAGCCAAAAAAGGAAGCACGGCACTTATCAAAACCATTAACAACAATTTACTTTCCTACCTCACCAGGCAATTGTCTTTGAGAAAGACCGGCAATACTGCAAGTATGGCCCAATTGGATTCCGCAGCCAGCGCCTATCTGGCGGAATGGCCGGGAATACTGAGTGATTCCGAAAACCCGTGGTATTTTATTGCAGATGGAGAAGTGGTAATGCAGACGGCAAAGGTGGCGGTAGTTTTCCTCTCCATTCGGTCGTGCTCCGGGGGCAATCTGCCGATCAAGTCGATTACAGCTTTCAATTTCGACCTAAAGACCGGAAAAGTCATGCACCTGGAAGATGTTATCACCAATATGGCTTCACTCAAAATTGCTGTTGGAAATAAATGTGGAAAAAAGGATTCTGACTTATTGGCAGCAACCAATGAGCTACCCGGCAATTTTGAACTTCGGCACAACGGCATTTATTTCTGGCGTTCACCGCTGCAGGGAGGATTATCCACCGGCGCGGGAGGCCAAATTGGAATGACCTATGAAGAGTTAGGAAAATTGGTCAGGAAGGACAAAATATTTTAGCCGGCCGGCAAGACACCGGTTAAATAGGACTTCACCTTTCCCGAGTGATTGGCATCAAATCTGATCCATCGCTCGTCTTTTCTAAACCATGTCATTTGGCGCTTGGCATAACGGCGGCTGTTCTGTTTAATCAATTCGATGGCCCTTGCCCGCGAAATCTTCTTTTCAAAATAAGCGAACAACTCTTGATAACCAACAGTTTGCAGAGATTTCAGGTGCCGGTATGGGTACAATTGGCGAGCCTCTTCTATCAACCCTTTGGCTATCATCTCATCTACTCGCTGCTCGATGCGCAGATAAAGGGCGCGCCGGTCCATTTCCAACAGAATATGAACCGGGGTAAAAGACCGGTTGGCCTTCGGGCCATTTTGAAATGCAGAAAACGGCCGGCTGCTCGCCCTGCAAACAGCTAAAGCACGGAGGAGGCGGCGCGGATTATCGCGGTCCACTTTTTCAAAATAGACGGGATCTCTCGTTTTTAATTCCCGCTGCAAAGCTTCAATTCCGTGCTCCCGAAACATAGTCTCGAGGTCGTCTTGCACTTTTGGAGGTACCTCCGGAAAATCGTCAAGTCCATCACACATTGCACGAATGAACAAACCGGAGCCTCCTGTCATCACCACCGCATTTCGATTTTTAAACAATTCATCTAATAAAACCAGTCCATCGCGCTCAAAGTCTCCAGCGGTATAATCCTCATGGATGCTGAGCGTATTGATAAAATGGTGGGGAACGGACGCAAGTTCTGCCTCAGATGGTTTGGCGGTGCCGATGTTCATTTCGCGATAAAACTGCCTGCTGTCGCAGGAAATGACTTCCGTTTTTAGCCAACGAGCCACCTCAATGGCGAGGCTTGTTTTTCCCACTCCGGTCGGCCCACCAATTACGATTAGATGTTTTATTGCTTTTTGCATTTGTCCTACCTGTAGTTCAATTTGGTAAAACGGCACCGAAGCCAGACAACTTGTTATTTTTGCGCCCCAAATGTAAACTTGACTGGAGCAGGAGGCTAAAGTCTTTTGATATTAGATGGCGGACATTCGTCTTTGGAGAGAGTAATTCCCAAACTCATTCCCCTTTAAATTCGTCATTCGTCAGCGTCTGTTGAATTCTGCGGTCATACCCTATAGAGGCCATAAAGTGCTTAATTATCATGATATACCACATCACAAAAAGGTTTGCAAAAATAGGCTTCACAGTCTACTTCCGTAAACTGTATCTTTCTCATATCGACCAGGTGCCGGAAGACAAGCCACTTATACTGGCTTCCAATCATCCAACGGCATTCATTGAACCTACTATCATTTCGTGCTGGCTCCCTCAGCCACTTAACTATATTGCACGCGGCGACATTTACCTGAACAGCCGTTTGGTACGTGCTCTTTATAATATTTATCACATGATACCAGTGTTCAGAATAGATGACGGAGGTTATGGTCATATCAAAGGCAACTATAAATCCTTTGAACGGTGTTTTGATGCCTTTAATCAAAAAAAGACCGTAATGATATTGGCCGAAGGCCGGGTCAAGCACGAAAAAAGGCTGCGTCCCATCATGAAAGGCACCGCCAGGATGGTCTTCGGCACTTTGGAAAAATATGGTGACCTCGATATTCACATTGTACCTATGGGAGCCAACTATACCAACTCCGACAAATTTCGCTCCGTGGCTATGCTTGATTTTGGGCCACCTATTCTTGCCACTGAGTACACGGCTATGTACAGAGATAATCCTCCGAAAGCCATAACTGCATTGACCGATGAATTGGAAAAAAGACTGCGGCAACGGGTCATTCACATTGATTCTCCCAAAGATGACGAATTTACAGAGCGCCTTTTCGAAATAGCCCGAAATGATAATGATGAAGCCTCCTTTCCGGTGGTCTCTTCTTCCGATGAGCCTTTACGCAGGGAATTGGCCATTGCGAAGATGGTAAACGGACTACCTGAGAGTGAAAAAAATGCGGCGAAGAAGCGTGTTTTCGATTATTTCAAATTGCTCGATAAAAAAGGCGTCACCGATTGGGGGCTTAAGCATACCCACTATTACCGGGGTCTGCCAACCATTTTGTTTTTATTGGGATGGCTCCCCTATATTTTGGGGCGGGCACTAAATTATCTGCCTTTGAAATTTGCTCATATCAGCGCCACAAAACTGGCGCCTTCCATTGAGTTCAGAGCAGCTATGACAGGTGTTAATGGTGGACTGCTTTGGCTGATATACTTCGCGGGATGTACCGTTGCCCTTTGGCTGTATTTTCACTCATTATGGGTTTTCCCGGCAGTTTTTCTCATCCCGGCTTTGGGGTGGTTCAGCCTTTATTATCACGACCATTGGAAGCAATGGCTCCAAAGCCGGAAGGCCGGAAAACTTGGTCATGAAACATTGCATAAACTTCTCGAAAGACGGTCGGAGCTGGAGGAAATAATGAGAAGCCGCTGATGACTAATTATCAACGGCCTCGTTTATAAAAGTAATGACATATAATTTTTCGAGAAGCTCAGATTTATCCTGGCAAAATGAGGATGGGTATCTTCGTGTTCAATGCCATTTCTTTTGTGACACTTTTGTGAAAAACACTATCCCAGAATGTACGGCGGGGGTGTACCATCACCACCAGGTCGATACTGTGGCTCACGGCATAATCGTTAATGCCGGCAACAGTGGATCCACCTTCCACTTTGCTCATGGTAAAAGAAAACGTCGGTTCTCCGCCATTGAATAGAATATTGAACAGCCGGTTTTCAATCTCATTGTATGTTTTGGCGCTCCTTTCATTTTCTACGTGCACAAAATGAACGTCTGCTTTAAACATCTTAGTGAAATCGACGAGTTGTTTGAGGGTAGTCTCCGTGGCAGATTCATAATCACTGGCAAAAAGTATGTGTTTGAACCCCTTGAACTCCACACCGCCGGGCACCAACATTACCGGACAAGAGGACTTCTGAGCCACATTGATGGAGACCGACCCGAAGAGTTGTTCTAAAATGCCCTTTTCACCAGTGGTTCCCATGACTATCATATCGGTTTTGCCGGCTTTGCTTTGCCGCAATATTTCTTCTACTGGGAACCCGACGACAATTTCAAATTCGACTTTACCGGCAATGCTATCTTTCTCTTTGCCATTTCCGGTCTCGACAAAAGAGGCCAATCGCTCTTTCTTAGCAGCCACCATGTCCAGCATAGGCTCTGTGAGATAAGGGCTTTGCGGGTCGTAGTCCGGATGGTAAATATTTACAACTTTTAACTGCCCTTTTTCCAATCCGGCCAATTGCAGCGCAAATAAGTATGCGTCTTTCGACACATTGGAAAAGTCGGTAGGGACAAGAAAATTTTTCATAGCCAGATGTTCTGAAAACAATCCCTTGAAGACCTGAAGCAGAATCTTGAGGTCTTCCACCTCAGGCACCACTTTTTGCAGCACTACCGTACCGTTTACCACAAGTGCAGGAATGCCGTTGATATTGTAATTCATCAAATCGTCGACCGAAGTGATGCTTTCGATAACAGCGTCCATTTCAAGCTCTTTCAGAGCTTCCTGAACATTAGCACGCAGGGTGATAGTTTTGGTCGAACCTTCAACACCTAAAATATGTACAGTAGTCATGCGCATCTGCTGATTGAAAGAAAGGACACTTGATTCAATAGTTTTTCAATTCTGCGTTACCCACTGGTTGGGTTGAAAATATGTCCTATCTCTAATTAGAGCGTTTTCGCCTCCTTATAATCTTCCAGTTTGACGGGTTCTTTTGCCAGAGCATCGATGATGTCCAAAGTGGTAATGATGCCCACCAACTCCTCTCCGTCGACTACCGGAATAGCATGAAAACGATTGACGAGGAAGACATCCAGTGCCGTCCTGATGGGTTCCGAACTGTCCACCTTGGCCAAACCCTTAGTCATGATTTCTTCCGCTTTCCATGAACGGAGACGGGTTTCATCGACAAATTTGTCCATGTCATTGCCTTTAAAACCGTGTAAGAAATGCAAGAAATCGGCTTTGCTAATTATCCCGACTATTTCTTTGTACCGAACGACAGGCAGGTGATGAATTTTCTTATTGTCAAAAAGCTTTTTCACATCCGCCAGTGTATCATCGGGGTTCACAGCTATGACCTTTTTGGTCATAATAGACGAAATTGGTGCGAGAATATTCATGATATTGTTTTTGAAGTTCTCACTCCATAAATATTTCACATATTTATGAATATGGTGATTTGTTTCCTTGTGTATGGAAGATTGACCCGGCTGCAAGATGCATCCGGTTAAGCTGGCTGGTTAATGACATTTGTCACCTCAATGTTTTGATTTATATCATTTAGGAGCGCGAGGGCCAGACGCTACTTTGCAAATACATACTTTGGAAGTTTATAGTCTGGAATCTTGCAAGACAGGAAGAATTTTTGACCCATAAACAAAAGGGATTTCAAACTTTCAATATTAAGTTGTTTTTTTGAACCTAATTAACAAATACTTGAAGCAATAAGCACTTAGTCAGACCAAAAATCCTTCTAAGAATTGCAGCATAACTTGTACCATACACAGTCCGATGAGTTGTTGTCGTATATGGAGGCCATTATAAACATTGCCATAGACCCCATTATTACGATAAACGAGACGGGAAAAATGGAGTTGTTGAATCCCGCTGCCTATAAGCTTTTCGGCTATGAGCCTAAGGAACTCCTCGGTAAGAATGTATCTATTCTGATGCCAAACCCAATGAGTTCAAGCCACGACCAATACATCACTAACTACCTGAAGTCGGGTGAAGCAAAAATCATAGGAATAGGACGGGAGGTGAATGGGATAACAAAACAAGGTGAGCTTATTCCGTTGAGGTTGGCAGTAAACGAGACCGTACTCAATGGCAAAAGAATTTTTGTGGGAACACTCCACGATTTGAGGAGCAGGAAAGCTGCCGAAAAGCAAATTCTACAGCTTAACGAGGATCTGGAACAAAAAGTAAAACTGAGAACGGAGGAGTTGGCCGATGTCGTGAACAAACTTTTAGAAGCCAATCAAAAGATGTTGCACGAAATTGAAGAACGCACTGTTGTAGAAAAAGCGCTTCGCAAAAGCGAATCGGAATTGAAAGTTTCGCTTGATAAAGAAAAGGAATTGTCAAAAATGAAATCCCGGTTTGTTTCTATGGCGTCGCATGAATTCCGCACACCGCTAAGCGCCATCCTATCTTCAGCCGATCTGATTGAAGCTTACACCAAAGATTCAGCCGGGGATAAGCGCCTGAAACATGTGGAAAGAATCAGGGCCTCCGTCAACAATCTTACTAATATTTTAAATGATTTCCTCTCGCTCAGCAAGCTGGAAGAAAATCAGGTTCAACACAGGCCAACAGAATTTGACCTGGGAGACTTTTGCCAGGAAATCATTGATGAGATTAAATACATGCTCAAACCGGGTCAGCAAATTCAGCACTCAAAAGCAGCATGTGAGGCTTCTCTTTATTTAGATAAGTCGATGTTGAAAAATATCATGTACAATCTGCTTTCCAACGCAATTAAATACTCTCCTCCGGGGAAACCCATATCTTGTGAGGCAGATGTAATCAAACAAGAGTTGAAGATTACAATTGCAGACGAGGGCATTGGTATTCCAGACAAAGACAAACCCGCGATGTTCACCCGGTTTCACAGGGCTCAAAATGCGGAAAACATTCAAGGTACGGGACTTGGACTCAACATCGTGAAAAGATATCTCGATATTTTGGATGGTGATATTACATTTGATAGTCAATTGAACAAAGGCACCACATTTTACGTGACCATCCCATTGCCTCCTTATTCAGCACATTAAAAACCTGTTCGCATGAAAAAGATTTTAGTTATTGAAGATATGCCCGACGTCAGGGAAAATATCGCCGAGTTGCTCGAAATTTCCGGATATGCAACTATTACCGCAGAAGATGGAGCCGATGGAGTGGATAAGGCACTCGCAGAAAAACCCGACCTCATCCTTTGCGATGTAATGATGCCCCGGCTAGACGGATTTACGGTGTTAAACATCCTGAGCAAACGGCCCGAAACCTCCGATGTACCTTTCGTTTTCCTGACGGCCAAGGCCGAAATGGACGATTTTAGAAAAGGCATGAATCTAGGCGCAGACGATTATATCACCAAGCCATTTTCTAAAGAAGAATTACTGCAGGTTATCACCACACGAATTCAAAAATCGGAACGGTTGAGAGCTTTTAACAAAACGGAGGAGGGCCTAAGTGCTTTCATCAATGAGGCAAAAGGCTATGAAGATTTGAAAAAACTGTCATCCGACAGGCGGACCAAGACCTATAAAAAAAGAGATCTGGTTTTTGAGGAAGGAGATGTGCCGAGGTACCTCTACTTTGTAAAAAAAGGGCAGATCAAAATTTTTAAAACCAATGACATCGGGAAGGAGTTCATCATCAACATTCGAACAGAAGGTGATTTCGTGGGCTACACGGCCCTCATTAAAGACAAAGCTTATCACTTTTCTGCCGCCGCGCTTGAACCTGTTGAGCTAAGCCTCGTGCCCAAAGACGACTTCCTGGCTTTGCTGCATGCCAACCGGGATGTATCTTCCCGTCTAATAAAAATGCTGGCCGACAATGTTTCGGAAAAAGAGGTCCAGTTGCTAAGCCTGGCCTATAATTCCGTAAGGAAACGCGTTGGCGAAGCCATACTCCTGCTCCACGACCGTTATGTGAAAGAAGGTAAAAATGATATTCAGATATTGCGGGAAGACCTTGCCCACATCGTCGGCACGGCAAAAGAAAGCGTCATCCGTATGCTTACCGAGTTCAAAGAAGACGGTTTTATTGAAATTACGGATGGCGTGATTCGCATCGTCCAAAGGGATAAACTTGAAAACCTGCCCACCTGAGGCAACCTTATCCCGAGATGGAAATTCAAAGAAGGCATAGAATTCGCCCCGAATTATTACATGACGAAATATCAGCGCCATCTTCAGCCTTTTATGAAAAATCCGTGGAAAACTTTAAGTGCAAGAATCGTTTATGACAATCCTTGGATGCAAGTCACCCACCGTGAGGTCATCAATCCATCTGGCAACGAGGGTATCTACGGGGTAGTGCATTTCAAAAACGTCGCCATTGCCATTGTTCCCATCGATGAAGATAACAACACCTGGTTAGTGGGGCAATACCGTTATACGCTGGAGCAGTTCAGTTGGGAGGTGCCGGAAGGGGGCTGCAACCCCGGCGAACCAGCACTACTCGCTGCCCAACGTGAACTCGAAGAAGAAACGGGCATCACCGCAAAATCATGGGTAGAAATTGGTGCGCTGCACCCATCCAACTCCATCACAGATGAGCGGGGCATTGTCTTCATCGCCAAAAACTTGGCCTTCGGCAAACCCAAACCCGATGATACCGAATTATTGGAAGTGCGCAAAATTTCTCTGGATGAGGCAGTAGAAATGGTGCTCCGCGGAGAAATCACCGACACCTTAACCGTAAGTGCTCTTCTAAAAGTAAAAATCCTCATCGACCGCGGTCAGCTCTAGAGCTGCCACACTCAATTGCGAATTCCACCAGTACATCTATGGGATTTGCCAGATACCAGTCCAAATATTGTCGCTCGTTTTTTTTACTTTTACCCTCCATGGTTCTTCAGTTTAGTCGTTATCTGTTTTTCTCTACGTACTAATTTCAAGAACCTCTTTTTTTTCTCAAATTACGACTAACTTTTAAACACCCTCATCTGAACACGCTCTTAGCCTATAAATCACGAATATGGGTTGATGAACAACTTTGTAATGCAGACCTGAGGGGAGTAGTTTACTACGGGTTTTCATTAATTAATTTCTGCCAATACAATTGGTGTAATTGCTTTTGGATGAAACCCAAAGCCTAAAAATTTGCAACCATGAAAAAAAAATCAGACTCTTTTTATAGCATTTGGCTGTTTGCTTTGCCGCTCTTTTGTACCTGCCTTGCTGCAGGTTGCAAGGATGGCAATGGGGCAATCCCCGCTGCTCAGTTCTCTTCAGCCGATTACTCATTCAATGAAGACGGAGAAGTCTCTGTGGAGGTCGATTTGGAATTTCCTGCTTCAAACCCAATACCATTTCGGTATGCCACCGCGGATGGAACTGCCGTGGCGGGTAATGATTATGAGTCTCTAAATGGAGAGATAACTTTCGATACCGGTGAATCAATTAAATCGATACCGTTGAACGTGACGAAAGATACCCTTCGGGAACCCAACGAATATTTTTATATAAAACTGTCCACGGCTGCCAATGTGGAAATTGCCACAACCCGGGTGATGATTCTCAACGACGACACATACATTTCCCTGCCCTCAGAAGGTTACACCACGCCAGATAGTTATCCGGGGTACGATTTATCATGGAGTGACGAATTCGAAGGCACCACCATCGATGAAGGCAACTGGGATTTTGACCTCGGCGATGGATGCCCGGACTTGTGTGGCTGGGGCAACAACGAACTCGAATGGTACACCAATA
Source organism: uncultured Saprospiraceae bacterium (assembly GCA_964586035.1). Classification (GTDB taxonomy): domain Bacteria; phylum Bacteroidota; class Bacteroidia; order Chitinophagales; family Saprospiraceae; genus UBA6168. The sequence continues at coordinate 2,003 of CAZPHZ010000042.1, read as the reverse complement.
GCCAAGACAATGCTTATGTGCAAGATGGTAATTTGATTATCAATGCCATCAAAGAAAACATCGGAGGCAAAGGCTATTCTTCTGCCCGCCTGAAAACCCAGGGCAAACAGAATTTTAAGTACGGCCGCGTTGACGTAAGAGCAATATTGCCGTATGGCAAAGGGTTGTGGCCCGCCATCTGGATGCTTGGGAAAAATATTACGGAAGTAGGTTGGCCTGCATGTGGAGAAATAGATATTATGGAAATCTTTGGTGGCCAGGGAGGAGACAATAATGTGTTGGGAACTGTCCATTGGGACAACGCCAACTCACACGCCAGTTACGGTGGCAACCTGGAAGTCACGTCGAGCAATCTGAAAGATGCTTACCACGTATACAGCATCACCTGGGATGAGACCTTCATCCGTTGGTTCGTCGATGACGTGGAGTATCACGTCATCGACATTACTCCCGGCGGTCTTAGCGAGTTTCACGAAGATTTTTTCTTCCTTCTTAATATAGCTGTCGGTGGTGCTGCCGGAGCTCCGGATGCCATCACACAATTCCCCCAGTATATGGCGGTGGACTATGTGCGCGTTTTCAATAAACAATGAACAACGACCGCAGGAAGTCCGGTACTTAAGGCAGAGATGAAATGCGAATGATGAATGTTGAATTTCAAGTTCCACATAAACGGGTGTTCGATATTTATTCTAGTCATTCCATTTCTGTTGTAGTGCCAGTGGATTTTCAGGCAGGAAAAAATAAAATAGCATGAAACTCATACGATTCGGGAAGCCGGGACACGAAAAACCCGGCCTTATAAATGCGGAAGGGAAAAGCATAGATATCAGCGCTTTCGGGCAAGATTATGGAGAATCTTTTTTTGAAAATTCCGGCCTATTCCAACTTTCCGACTGGTTGGAAAATAATGAGGACCAATGTCCGGTTGTTCCCGAAAGCGAGCGACGGGGGCCACCCTTCGGCCGGCCTTCCAAAATAATCTGCGTGGGGCTCAACTATGCCACGCATGCCACTGAAAGCAAAATGGAGCTACCCTCCGAACCTATTCTTTTTTTTAAATCCACCACTGCTATTTGCGGCCCCAACGACGACGTCATCATTCCAAAGGGCGGCACAAAAGTGGATTGGGAAGTGGAACTCGGTGTGGTCATAGGCAAAAAGGCGAGCTATGTTTCTAACGAAATGGCGATGGATTTTGTGGCGGGCTATGTGCTCCACAATGACGTGAGTGAGCGCTCTTTTCAACTCGAAAGAAATGGGCAATGGGTGAAAGGCAAGAGTGCGGACACCTTTGCCCCGGTGGGGCCGTTTTTAGCTACAAAAGATGAAATTCCCGATGTGCACAACCTGAACATCTGGCTGAAAGTGAATGGAGTAATGCTGCAAAACAGCAATACCCGCCACCTCATTTTCGACGTGCCTTATTTGGTCAGTTACATCAGTCAATACATGACCTTGTTGCCGGGTGACCTTATCTCCACAGGTACGCCTTCGGGCGTGGGCCTCGGATTCGACCCACCGAAGTATCTTAATGCTGGTGACGTCATCGAGTTGGGCATCGATGGATTAGGGGAACAGCGGCAGGTCGTTGTTCCGAATAAACCCTAAGTACATGCTCATTATTCTGCTTCTCCTCGCCATCGTTTTCATCGTAGTCAGCACGACTAAGTGGAAGCTCCACCCTTTTTTGGCATTGTTGATAACCGCCCTCGGTTTCGGACTCGCTGCCGGAATGCCCACTGAAATCCTTCTGAAATCAATAAACGAAGGATTTGGCGGCACTCTTGGCAGCATCGGTATTGTCATCGTTTTGGGCGTCATCATGGGGGCATTTCTGGAACATTCGGGCGGCGCTTTTGCGCTGGCAGAGCGACTGCTGCATGTCATTGGAAAAAGCCGGGTGCCCACCGGCATGGGTCTCATCGGCTATATCGTGTCCATCCCGGTGTTCGCCGACAGCGGTTTTATTCTGTTACAACCTTTGAACAAGGCGTTGACAA
>CAZPHZ010000041.1:0-13361 GCA_964586035.1 uncultured Saprospiraceae bacterium | reverse complement strand
ACCGTAATATTAAAGGACCATTCCCCTTCGTTGCCTGCCAAATCGTCCACTTTGTAAGTGAAAGTGGTGGTGCCTTGGTTGAGGGTGTACATCTCCGGTGACAGGGGGGGCGTCAATTGAACCGGGTCTATCATTGTGGCCCCCGAGGCTGAAAAAGTAGGAGTCACGCTTTCATAGCTGAGTGTGGCAAAGATATAACTGCCATCGGTGTCGCCATTGCCATGAACCTGGCTGGTATCGCAAGGGTTGATTCCCCACCCAGGCCCTGCCGGCGGTATAGGGTATCCCATAAAGGACACCGCTGTAAACTGGATATTTCCGGCCGTCGCCCAATCATTGAAAGTCGTTGCCGGAATGTAAAAAGTAGCAATGCTGGGGTTATTGCAATCGCCGGGGGTTACATTCGGCTGTCCGGGCGCTGTGGTTCCGAGCATATTCCCATCCTGATCAAAAATTTGAAAATACTCGCCCGTAGAATCCACGTCTCCCTGAATGGTGATGGTCAATGCCACGCTTCCAGGAGTTGCATTTCCCGGCAAGCCTGTAAAAATGAACGCCTTGTCGTCCGCTACAAAATCGTTAAGGTTGGGGTTATAGGAAAATGTTATCAGGCGGTCGGTTGGGGCTACCGGCTGGGACTGTGTCGTCGGGGGCGTGATGCCGCAGTTGTCTGTCACGGTGGTATAAAGGGGTACCTCCACGGTCTCCTCGCACACACCCGGGCTGAGGCTGACGATTTGGTCAGCCGGGCAAATAATTGCCGGTGGTTCTTTATCTTCCACCGTTAGGTCATACGAGCAACTCGACTCATTACCCACACAATCTGTGAAAAAATACACGATTGTATTGACTCCCGATCCTATGAATTGATTCAGCTCCGCAATGGGTGCCACAGGGGTGCGGGCCCCACCGTTGATGCTGTATTCAAATTGGAGATAAGTGGGGAAGTTTGCATTGAATGAGAGTTCTGCCGTGACGCTGCCTCCGGGACAAATGGGATTCACAGAAAAACGGCCCGGTTGGTTCACCGGGATGTTAGGAGTGACTGTAATTGTTACCATCCCATCGAATGCCCATTGATCAAAAAGCGCTCCCCCTATGGTGATGGTGCTCATGGTGTCTCCGCATTGTGCAGCAGTATGTGCCACCTGGCCAAGGAAGACGTTGTTTTCGCCAAAAACATTCAGAAATTCGGTCGGACTTTCGGCATCTACCCCGTTCAGATTTATTTTCAAACTCACATTTCCTACGGTAGTGTATGGTGGCCCAAATGCAGCAAAGTTGAATACTACGTCATCGACAGGTGTCTCGACCGGGTCGGAACCGGATGGGATGGAGAGCACCTGGTTCATTGAGAGATTAAACGGGGTCAAGACATTGCCGCAATCTTCAACTACTGTAGGCAATGGTAGTGTCCTCATAGCTCCGCACACACCGGCATCTGCCTCAAGAGTAATGTCCTGAGGGCAATTAGAAATGATAGGTGCATTCGTGTCTATGGCGGTAAACGTGGCGGTGCTCATGGCGGTGTTGCCGCATTCATCCGTCACAACAAAATCCACAGTTCGGGTGCGAAATACCCCGGGCGGCATATTACCGCAATCGGGAGCAGCCAATGACGCGGTATCCAATGTTCCGGTATTGTAGGCTGTCCATGTGAGCGTGGAAGAGGGGGTACAATTATCAGCGGCTATAGCGTTGGCATGGCTTGCTATCCACGCATCAAAAGCTACGTCGGGATCAACGCCGGCCCCACACGTTATGGTCAGGTCCTGAGCCGGGTCTCCACCGATGACCGGACCCGATACATCAGTGACGGTAATGACCTGAAGGTGCTCAACAAAATTGCCGCAGGCATCTGTTACACGCCATGTGCGCTCAATAGTGAAACTATTGGTACAAAGTCCTGCAAGAATGACGTCAACTGTACTAATGACTGCTGCCGTATCGCAATCGTCGAGTATCGCCGTAGGCTGCCCTGTAATTGATATGCTATCAGCAGAATCGCAGTCCACTGTTATATCAGCAGGGAAAATAGCAGAGGGAGGTGTGCTGTCTTCCACAGTTATGGTTTGCTGTTTCGTTCTGCTATTGCCGCAGGCATCCGTCACTATCCAGGTTCTCACAATGGTCATTTCCTGAGGGCAGCCACCGGGATTGATATTTTCGGCAAAGGCCACCGTAAGCCCAGCATCGCAGTTATCTGAAATATTGGTTATTCCCCCTGTAATTAAGGTGTCGGTGTTAGCGGTACAATCGAGGGTCAGGTCTGCGGGTATCTGGAAGTCGGGAGCTTCTGTATCGCGCACCTGAATTGTTTGAGTGCCGGTAATAGTATTTCCGCACCCATCGGTGGCGGTCCATGATCGCGTTATATCGAAATTGTAAGAAGAGCAGGCACCCGTGTCCACCGGTGTTGTTATTTCAGTAAATAGAGCGGGTACCGTTCCGGCACAAGCATCGGATGCTGTTACGACTGGAACGGGAGGAATGGGGTCGTTACAAGCTATCATTATATCTGGTGGAACACCCGTGAGCACCGGAGCAATAGTATCCACAATGACATAAGTCGCCACGGCTGAAGCTATATTTCCCGCGCTATCAGTGACAAAGAAGGTGTCTACGAACATGCCGCAGTTGTCCACGATCGTATCTGGAAGGCTATGGTAAAAAGTATCCACAGCGCAGTTGTCGGTGGCATTGGCCATGATGCTGTCCATGTGGGTTTCCCACCAAATCGTAAAATTAGCGGAGCCGCAGGCAACGGTATCGTTGGTGGGTGTGTAGTTCATCATCGGAGGCATCGAATCCACGAAGACAATGTCAAAACACAATGTATCCTCAACGCCGCCTCCAATAGCAATATAGTGCAATGTCACGGTGGTGCCGCTTGGGATCTGGCTACCCAAGCTATACCCGGTAAGAGCAGCACTGTAAATTAATGAACTGGGAGTGGGAGATACGGTCAGGGATCCCGTACCGATAAACAATGTATCAGTACATGTATTCCCGACATAAAACGTGTCAGGCCCTGTGTATGTTAGTGAAAAAAGGTCACCCGGAAATTCGCATTGGGCAATTGCATTTGTAGTCCATGAGAAAAGGCCGGCGACAAGCAGTAATCGCAACGACCAAGCGAGAAGTAATCGGTTCATCATACCTCATTATTTGTTTTGCCGAGATAATAAAAAATAGTTTTTCAGGATACTTTTTACCCGATTTCTCAAGTATTGTTTCTCCCGTCAACAGGTTTTAATAGAGGAACAGGTGTTTATGAAAAAAAGGTGACAAAAGGGGTATCCTTTTCATGAGTGGAAATCGCCACAAATTTTTAGGGCAAAGCCCCACGCTTGAAGAAAAGGGTGAATGTTTTGGTCTAAAAAGAAATTGTAGACAGGTGTGAGTCGAAATTAAAACCGGTTTCATAGGACGCCGTGTTCATGGTTGTTATGAGACGACATGAGCCAGGCAATCCGCCAGGCGATAAATCGGTCGCAAGTTAGGAAAAAATCATGTCACGAGCCTAATAATTCTATTGTCAAATTTACAATACATTGAAGATTAACTAATAAAAAAAGGAAACCATGCTGTTGAAATAATCAACATGGCTTCCTCAGCTTAGGGTTAGAATTTAGGTGCTTACTATTCCCACTTCACATCAGGCAAAGGATAAATGGGCCGTATTTTTCTAGGTTGTTTAAGGGGGCGGTCCTGGTCTGCCTTTTGGGATTCCTCTGCTTCGAAGGAGAATCCTTGCGAAATGGCGGGGTTAGATATCTGCTTCCGTGGTATTTCCATTCGATATTCAGGAGCCTTCATCACGGGCCTTTTTGTTTCAGGCTTGCCAACATACATATGGGAACCGCTTTGTGGCACTGTCATCTCAAAGGGGCTGTAATCCAATGATCCCACGGGAGTGGTTAAAGATTGGAAACTGGCAGTTGGCACCGCATAGTCATAAATAAACAGTCCGTATGATTCAATCAGTCGGATCAGTTTTTCGGCGTATTGCAAGTCCGTCGCATATCCGCATTCCTGCAGCCCGTTGGCCCAGGCCGAATAATTGGTGGATTCTAACTGAAACAAGCGGGTGTAGCGGGCACTGCTGCGAAGAAAATTAGAGTGGTCACTGAACGAACCGGCGATATCCCCGTAAGCTCTAAAACAGGACTTTTGCGTTTCGTCGTCCCAGGCATAATAAGTGTCGCCTTCCCATCCATTATTGCATTTGATGCAAAAGAAATTATTGGCGTTTACCGCCGTCTCTCCTTGTCCCCAATTAGATTCCAGGATGGCTTGCCCCAACGTAATACTAGCTGGTATTCCTACGCTATGCATTGTATTGACAGCAGTCAGGGAATAGTTTTCAATAAAATACTGACGCTCTGCTTCGGTGATGGTATTAGCCGAAGCGAGGGCTTGGAAAAGACAGCATAGCAAGAGAGTGTGTAGTAGTCTCATGTTCCGGAATAGTTTAATGAAGGGGTGCCGTTCCTGACGGAATACCGCCCCATGTTTTTAATGATTTCAATACAGCCTTTATCCCGGGAGTGCAGCCTTCTGCGCACTCAAATATTTTTATTCATCATCTCTAACATCAAGAAAAATACCAGTTTTAATATTTCATATTATTTTGAATAAAAAAAAGAATCAATTGTATTGGCTCTTTTTATCAATCAGTTATGAGTGAGGACATTGCGTCAGTTAAACAAAAGGCGAATAAATTAATCTGTATGGCCTTGTCATGAAATGGCCTGTGAATGTTTGGCAAGTAAGTTGCATAACTCCTTGCGTGCTTTATTCCTTTAGGGTATAAAAATGCCCTAACCTGCGATGGAGCACCAACCATATTATGAGAAAACCCAGTTAGCACTTGTTTGGCCTTCTGCCTTATAGGTACCTCAGATTTGGAAAGGGTACTTTTGGTTGTATTTAGATGCGACCGGCAAATCAATTCGAGTATCGATATAGGGGCAGAAGCCAACCTGGTGTTTTCCAATCCGATTCTCAAAACCCTTTTGGTTTTTTAGGGTTTTATATTATCAATGCTATTTATCCGGTCGTTGTTAACGAAAGTCTTCCACCTGAACCGTCTGTGGAGAAAGAATATCAAAGAGCACATTTCTGATGTGGCCGAACCAACATCGGCGAATTAGACTGGAGGCATAAAACTGATAAATGAATTTTCCGGTGAATGACCAGTTCAATTCAAATTAGGTTGCTAATGAATTGGTTTTGAGGAAAAAGGAAGATAAACCTGATATTAATTCGATAATTTGATTTCTGCCACGATATGGCTAAATTTGCTCTTTAATTCAAGAGAATACTGCTGAAAATTCTGAAAAGAACTGTTTCAACTAAATTTTAAAAACTTACAGATAACATGGCTTCAGCAAAAGCAAAGAACAGATATTCGGATGAAGAACTGGAAGAATTCAGGCAACTTCTGGAAGAAAAACTGGCTGCGGCCAAAGACCAACTTGAATACTATAAAACACAACTTTCGGAAATGGCTGACAACTCCGATGCAAAGGTTAAAAGCTTAGAAGATGGCACCGGCTCCGCTGAGCGGGAGCAACTTACGCAACTTGCATCACGACAGGAAAGCTTGATAGTCCATTTGGGAAACGCATTATTAAGGGTTGAAAATAAAGTTTACGGTATTTGCCGTAAAACCGGAAAGTTGATTTCCAAAGAGAGGCTGCGGGCTGTTCCGCATGCCACTTTGAGCATTGAAGCTAAAACATCCAGATCCTAAACCATTACATATTTCTCATTGACGAAATAGTGATTGCACGTCCAGATGCAATCACTATTTTTGTTTTTATAATCCACAACAATTTTGCACTTTGCCCATTCTTCTGTAAGCTCCGCCATAACTACTTTTAACAAAATCAAGAAGATTGAAAAAATCGCATAAAATAGCCGTTCTTATTCTCGTTGTACTCATCATTGACCAGACCTTGAAAATTTGGGTAAAGACGGGCCTTGAATACGGGGAGGAAATAAAAATGTTTGGTATGAACTGGGCCTTGCTTCATTTCGTGGAAAACGAAGGGATGGCGTTCGGCATTGAACTGCCTGGTGATTATGGAAAATTGATTCTCAGCGTTTTCCGCCTCATTGCCGTTGGTTTTCTCTTTTATTACCTGAAATTGTTGTTGCGTTCCAAAGCTCCCTTCGGTCTCATCGCCTGCTTTGGGCTCATACTTGCTGGGGCGTTGGGCAACATTATCGACAGCGCTTTTTACGGGATGATTTTTTCTAAAACCCCCATCCATGGCGGCGTTGCCACCTTGTTTCCCGAAGGGGCCGGGTATGCAGGTTTCCTACATGGCAAGGTGGTCGACATGTTTTACTTTCCAATGTTCGAGGGATTTTTCCCCGATTGGCTCCCCTTTTGGGGTGGCGAGCATTTCCTGTTTTTTCGTCCGGTTTTCAATGTGGCAGATGCGGCCATCACTACCGGCGTGTTGAGCCTCCTGTTATTCCACCGGGATTTCTTCAAAGGCCACGCTATAAGTACAGATGAAGAACAAACTTTGACTGACCCTGAACCCATACCGGGCGAGCTTTCAGTGGATGTAAATCAGATCAGCACAGAATCCCCGCCCGAATAAGCGCCCTTACTTGTATCTGAAAAAGGGAAAAGCTTCACCTTTGGAGAAATTATCCTGCCCCGCGGGTAATTCGAGAAAGGCATCGGTGTCCACTAAGTTGGCGAGATCTCCGGAGCCACCGCCTTTTTTGGGCTCAGCCCAGATCTGCCCGTCATTACCAACCCTGAGTTTTACTTGCAAAAAATAAGTGAGATGGGGCTTAAAAGTGAAGTCTTCCGCTATTCTGGCATATTCCGGTTCCGTTGGAAGAAGCCCTATTTTTTGGCGGAGCCATGGAAAAAAATAACGGTGCAGGCAGAGAAACGACGAAACCGGATTTCCCGGAAAGGCAAAAACCGGAGTATTGCCTTCTGACATACCAAACCAAAAGGGCTTTCCAGGTCGCTGGGCTATCTTATGGAACATCTTTTTCACGCCCAGTTTTTCGAGCACCTCTGGCACGTAATCCAGCTTCCCGGCAGACACTCCGCCGCTCATCATCAGTACGTCGGAAGAGGCCAGGCTATGAGCAAGATTCTTCCGGATTTCCGCTCTGTCATCTTTCAAATGAAGTAAGCGGGCTTGCAAGCCCCAGGAAGAAACAGCTGCGGCAAGTGTGTGCACGTTTGATTTTCTTATTTGATGCGGCAGCGGTACCTGATCCACCTCCACTAATTCATTTCCTGTTGAGATAATGGTAAGAGCAGGCAGACGGCCTACCTTTAATTGCGTCTTACCGATAGTAGCTGCCACCCCGATTTCAGCAGCCGAAATGAGGCCTCCGGCAGGTACAATCAAGGCTCCTTTTGGTCTGTCAGATCCTTGACGGTGTATGTTTTGGCCTGGGCGCACATCGTTAGTCAGAAGGGTAGCCTGGCCTTCATTCACCACCACATCTTCGTATCGGACAACCGTGTCGGCACAGAGGGGAAGAACGGAGCCGGTCATCACTTCCAGACAGCCGTTCGGGTCGTGAAGCTCCATTTGTTGAGCTCCGGCAGCTTGGAGGCCATGCACCGAAAAACTGCGCCGGCCTGCGCGAAATACTTCATATCGAATGGCTATGCCATCCATTGCCACCCGGTCGAAGGGTGGGAAGTCTCTATCGGCACCTAAGTCTTCCCGAAGTACCCGGCCGGGGGCCTGGCAGAGTGGTACAGTTTCCTCTCCAAAGTCGCTCGGGTTTTCGAGCACTATTTGCGTGGCTTTATCTACTGAAATCATCTTCTGTGGCGTGTTGGATTATTGGAGTGCAAGATTTTTTTAGGGGAACAATGGCAATAAAATCAGCCGCCGATGGTGGCCATGGACTCTGAAGCCGGGATCCGTAACCGGCTTCCCTCAGCATCGAAGCCATTCTTTGCGCGATGACCGAGGGCTTCTTGGATGGCTTGAGACAGCTGTCCGTCCGAGGCCCCGGCCCTGATGAGGTCCTTTATGTTAAAAACACCGTGGTCGTAGAGGCAGGTCTTCAGCATACCTTGCGGCGTAAGTCGCAGGCGGTTACAGCTACCGCAAAAGGTCCTGCTGTATGCGGCGATGATACCTACGGTGCCCTGGTGACCGGGAATCTGGTAATTGGCAGAAGTTGAAAAGGGAGGGTCGGGAATCTTTTTCAATCCCGGAAAAACCCTTTTGAGCTCTGCGAGAATCCTTTTGTGGTCCCACCAAAGTTTATCGTGATTTAACCCAGCACCATTGAAAGGCATCTCTTCGATGAACCGGACTCCAATGGGGAGGTCTTTTGTGAGCATGGAGAGAGGTTCGAGGTCGTTGTCGTTTTTCCCATGGAAAACCACAGTATTGATTTTTGTGGGAATATCATGGCGCATTAACTGCTCAAAAGTTTCCATGACGGCATCGAACTTGTTGCGCCGGGTGATTTCAAAAAAACGATCACTGTCGAGTGTGTCGAGGCTCAGGTTGACGGAGCGGATGCCTAATTTTTTTAGCTCCGGAATTAGCGGAGCCGTGACTGTGCCATTTGTGGTGAGGTGAATTTGTTTAAGCCCTTCGAGCCGGCTGGCAGCATGGAAAAATTCCATCATATCTTTCCGAACGAATGGCTCGCCCCCCGTGATGCGGAGTTTTCGAATACCCATGCTCGTCAGCAACGAAACGATGCGAAGCATTTCTTCATAGCTCATCAACTGCTGTCTTGGTACGTATTCTATTCCCCTTTCCGGCATGCAGTAATAACAGCGCAGATTGCACCGGTCAGTGACTGCGAGCCGAAGATAATTCACTTCCCTTCCGTGGTTGTCGAAAAGTTTTTTCATGAATAAATTTCAAAGGGAGTAAAAATATTACTTTCTCACTTTTAATACTAAAACAGTTGGTAAAAGTAGAATGCAATCAAAACTCAAGGAAGGCTGGCTGGAAGTCTCTTTTTGCACATTCCAAAAATTGCCTCCCTGTCTGCTCAATGGTTTCAAAAATGGGTGTGTACCGAAAGCCCGGAATGGCATGCAGCGATTTCTCTGCATCATAAAAATAAGTACGTGCGGAGGCTCTGGCCGTTTCTTTGGTGATCAGTGGGGCGCTTCCGGAGAATTTCGAGAGCAGCCAAGCTCCCCGCCAGACAATTTCCCTCATCAAGGCATTTACAGAAATGGATGGCGGCGGCACATCCAGTACATTGGCAATTTCATTAAAGACCGATTTGTAAAGGAGGTTTTCTCCACTCAAAATATACCGCTCGCCTGTAATACCGCTTTCCATCAGCAACACCATGACGCGCGCCACATCTCGGACATCAACGAAGCCGGTTCCACCTGTGGGTGAAAACCTCAAACCTTTCCATATTTTATAAAAAAGCTGCCCCGTGCTTGTGCGGTCGCGCCAGAATCCACTGCCCAGCACATTGGACGGATTTACGATAACCGCCGGTAGTCCTTCTGCAATGCCTCGCCACACTTCCATTTCCGCGAGGTGTTTTGAGATGCCGTACTCGCTGTTATTACTACCTATCTGCCATTTGGAATTTTCTGTGATTTGTTGTTGGTCCTGGCTGCGGCCGATGGCTGCAATCGAGCTGACATGAACCAACTTTTCGATGCCTTCGCTGAGGGAAATATTCACCACATTCGCCGTTCCCTGCTGATTCACCTCACGCATGCGCTTTGCATCGGCCGCATGGAATGACACTACGGCAGCCGAGTGATACACCTGCCTTACCCCGCTCATGGCATCTTCCAAACTCGCCAAATCGAGAATATCACCTTCCACCCATTCTACCTGGTTTTTTACTTCACTTCCTATGAGAGCCAGGGAACTATTTTTGCGCCTCAAGGCGCGAACCTTAGTATACCCCTCCCGAATCAGGTGGCGCAGCAAATAGGAACCCACAAATCCTGTAGCTCCGGTGATAAATATCTGTTTGCTTTTTGGCATGCGAATCAAATATTCAGTCAGTAATCCATTCTACCTTGTCAGCTATTGGTTTCCTCTTTCCGGGCATATCGGGCATGTTGTGATAGCCCATGTAAAACAGGCCCAGGCAGCGCTCGCCTTCTTCCAAAGAAAGGAATTCATTGGCATTCATTGCCGCTTCAGGTGTGCTCCAATAGCAACCGATTTCAAAAGCGGAGCAGGTGAGCCACATATTTTGCACAGCGCAAGCGACGGCGGCTATTTCCTCCCATTCGGGCACCTGTTCCCCTGCGTCACGTTTCATGCAAATGGCAATAACACAAGCTGATTTCAATGGTTTTTCTTTTGCCTTGTTGAATTTTACTTCGGAAAATTCTTCTTTGGGTGTGTGGCTTTTATAATATTCACCAAGGTATTTGCTAAGGCGCTCCAATGCACCGCTGACGAGAACTTTAAAGCGCCAGGGCTCTGTAAGGCGGTGGGTTGGGGCCCAGTTGGCATTCTCTAAGATATCCTCAATTGTTTCACGGGTTACCGGCTTGCCGGTGTAAGAATTTGGATAAATTGCTCTCCTTTTGCGAATCAGTTCACTTACTTGTGCGGGAGTTATTGCCATGTATCTTAATTTTGAAATAGATTTGCAAAGGTAGCGGTTGTTCGTTGCATGTCCCGGGTGCAAAGTGAAAAACCCATGAGGGAGAGGCAACAAACAGCACAATCCACGAGAAAATGATTTCCAAATATAGAATGAAGATTGACTTGCTTGGGCAAGCCATCCTTATTGTGGCCATTGTATTGCTGGCGTTTTTTGCCTCCGGCAAAGTCTGGACCAACACCATGTTGGTCGTGTTGGGGCTATGGCAACTCGCCAGTGCATTTCACCTCCTGTACGTTTACAAACACATCAAGCGCCTGAATTTCGTGAAGACGGCTATTGTCCTCGCCGTAAGCCTCCCGATATGGATGTTCTTTGTCGGGAGCCTTGCCTATCTTCCAGTTACCGGCGTCGTGGTTTGGTATTTCGTCCAAACGGTTCGAGATACGATAGCAGTATATAACCGGCCCCGCTCATTTTGGGATTTATAACCAAGGTTTGGGCCGGTGTTTTATGTGGTAGCATAAACCATGGGGCCAATAGTCACAGCAAATAATCATGATATTTCCCATTGGAGACGACCAGGTCAAGGGAGGTAATTTCCCAATTTTTAGCTATGGATTCATCGTACTGAATGTGGTCGTTTTTATTTTTGAGAATCAAATGCCGCAGACCCAAATGGCTGCTTTTGTAAATGAGTACGGCTCCATCCCCAACGAAATAACACAGGGAAAGGATTTGTACACCCTGCTGACTTCCATGTTTTTGCACGCTGGCTGGATGCACCTCATTGGCAATATGCTTTTTCTCTGGGTTTTTGCTGACAACATCGAAGCTACAGTAGGCAATATCTGGTTTTTTCTGTTCTATTTAATCGGCGGGTTGGCGGCAGTGGGTGGTCATATTTATTTTAATTGGGACAGCCCTGTACCAATGGTCGGGGCCAGTGGGGCCATCTCCGCTGTCTTGGGTGCCTACCTCGTCATGTATCCCCGATCGAGGGTAAAACTACTCTTTTTCATCTTTCCTTTCCGTGTCACTGCCTGGCTCTTTTTGGGCATCTGGATCATCCAGCAAATGTTTTACGGAGCAGAGTCTATAGGCAATGCTGAGGGCAGTGGTGTAGCCTGGTGGGCCCACATTAGCGGGTTTCTTTTCGGCGTGATGGCAGGTTTTGTCTTCAGGTCATCAGGTCATATGGACAGTGTCGAATTGCAAGGTCAGGAGCCCTGACAATTGTCATCCACATGTTACAGTATCGTGACATTCACCCTTCCTTCTACATATACCTTTGCCCATGCAAAATCGATAACCCGAACGGTTATCAGACATTGTGAAAACTAATACCACTCGTTGGGCCTCTTATGTTGGATGGATATAAAATACTAACCGTCACACACCGCAAAACGCCCTTGCAATCTATTGGCAGTTTTGTAATCTCAAATAATAACGAAGCTGAATTGCGGGAAAAACTAATTCAACTGAAGCAGAGCTTCGGGTTGGATGAATTGTTTTACACAGCTACCTGCAATCGTGTCGTGTATTGTTTTTGCAATAATTCGCCGCTAAGCGATTCTTTCCCTGAGGATTTTTTCCATGCAGTCAACCCGGATCTTTCGGCCCGTATCATCCGTCAGAATGTTATATCAATAGACGGAAAAGACGCTGCTGATCATCTTTTCAAAGTGGCTGCATCCATAGATAGTTTAGTGGTCGGGGAGCGGGAGATACTGCGCCAATTGCGGGAAGGATACACGAGGTGCCAGTCCTGGGGGCTCACCGGTGATAGCATCCGCATCCTCATGGATGCAGTGGTGGTAGCTGCCAAAGAAGTATATTCGACCACCCGTTTAGGCGAAAAGTCAGTCTCCGTCGTTTCCCTCGCCATAAAAGAGCTACTCAAATCAAACATGCCCAAATCCGCCCGCATACTGATGGTAGGTGCAGGGCAGACTAATATTCTCGTTGCCAAATTCCTGAATAAGTACGGATTCCACAATGTCTCCGTTTTTAACAGAACACTTGAAAATTCTCAACATTTGGCTGCTATGCTGGGGGGGAAAGCATATAAACTGAGTCAACTTGAATCCTTCGGCGAAGGATTTGATTGCCTTATCGTTTGCACCGGTGCCACCCAATCCATTGTAAATAAAGAGCTGTATGCCCAACTTCTCGGCAGCGATAATGGACGCAAAGTGGTGATTGATTTATCTGTCCCCAACAATGTTTCAAAAGAAGTGACCGAGCAATTCGATGTACAATACATAGAAGTCGAATGTCTTCGGGCGTTGGCTAAAGAGAATCTCTCCTTTCGCGAGCATGAAGTGCACAACGCCATAAAATTATTGGATCAACACCTCTCCGATTTTGAACTGACGAGCCGTCAGCGCCAGGTTGAGCGGGCACTGCATAAGATTCCCGGTGAGGTGAAAGCTGTACGGCAAAGAGCCATGAACGAGGTTTTTAAAAAAGAAATAGAACATCTCGACGAAGCCACCCTCATCCTGTTGGACCGCATGATGACTTACATGGAGCGGAAATGCACAGGCATCCCCATGAAGGTTGCAAAAGAAGCATTGACACTTCCTATTTAGGAATCCTATTTCTCACTTATTTCTACTCTATTGATTTCAAAGTCGCTTCTCTTCTAAGGCCGTACTTCTCTTATTTCAGCATCTCTATCTATTTTTACGGGAAAAAGGACGAATGTCAAGGAAATTGCCGAAACCTAGTTTGGAAGAAATCGCCAGTATTTTACCTGCGAAAGAGCGTTTGGAATTGGCATCCACAGACCT
>CAZPHZ010000040.1:0-13384 GCA_964586035.1 uncultured Saprospiraceae bacterium | reverse complement strand
TTCCAAAATGGCGGCATGGCTAAGGGGCACGTGTACGGCCATTTGGTCACCGTCGAAGTCGGCGTTGAATCCACCGCACACCAACGGGTGAAGCTGGATGGCTTTTCCTTCCACCAATTTGGGTTGGAATGCCTGGATGGATAAACGGTGCAACGTCGGGGCACGGTTGAGCATCACGGGGTGACCTTTCAGGATGTTTTCCAGAATATCCCAAATCACGGATTCTTTGCGGTCCACCAGTTTCTTAGCTGATTTCACGGTCTTGACGATGCCCCGTTCAATGAGTTTTCTGATAATAAAAGGCTTGAACAACTCGGCAGCCATACCT
Organism: uncultured Saprospiraceae bacterium; assembly: GCA_964586035.1. Taxonomy (GTDB): domain Bacteria; phylum Bacteroidota; class Bacteroidia; order Chitinophagales; family Saprospiraceae; genus UBA6168. The sequence continues at coordinate 13,056 of CAZPHZ010000040.1, read as the reverse complement.
TTTGGGATACCACATTCGTGCAGTTTCAACGAAGGCCCCACCACAATTACGGAACGGCCGGAGTAGTCTACCCTTTTACCGAGGAGGTTTTGGCGGAAACGTCCCTGCTTACCTTTCAGGATGTCACTCAACGATTTGAGTGCACGGCCACCTTCGGCCTTCACGGCGTTTGATTTACGCGAGTTGTCAAACAAGCTGTCGACAGCCTCCTGAAGCATCCGTTTTTCATTACGAAGAATAACTTCCGGAGCTTTTATTTCGAGCAACCTCTTGAGTCTGTTGTTGCGAATGATTACCCGGCGGTACAAATCATTTAAGTCGGAGCTGGCAAACCGGCCACCATCCAACGGCACCAATGGCCGGAGTTCAGGAGGTACCACTGGCAGGTACTGGATGATCATCCATTCCGGTTTATTCTCCATCCGCGTTTGACCATCGCGGAATGCCTCCACTACGCGCAGGCGTTTCAGCGCCTCACTCTTGCGCTGCTGGCTTGTTTCGTTGGCTGCCTGATGACGCAGGTCGTAAGAGAGCTGGTCCAGGTCGAGGCGCAGCAGCAATTCGCCCACCGCTTCGGCCCCCATCAAGGCGATAAACTTATTGGGGTCGGAATCCTCTAATTGCTGGTTTTCTGGAGGCAAAGATTCTGTAATGTCGATGTATTCTTCCTCTGTTAGCAGGCCCATCGGTTCCGAATCCTCGGTGTGAGCTACTCCCCATTGAATAACCACATACCTTTCGTAATAAATTATACTCTCGAGTTTTTTAGAAGAAACCCCGAGCAGGTAGCCTATTTTATTGGGAAGAGATTTGAAGAACCAAATGTGCACCACCGGCACCACGAGCTTGATGTGGCCCATGCGCTCCCGGCGCACTTTTTTCTCGGTAACTTCCACGCCGCAACGGTCGCAGACAATACCTTTGTACCGGATGCGCTTATATTTGCCACAGTAGCATTCGTAGTCTTTTACCGGCCCAAAGATGCGCTCGCAGAAAAGGCCATCTCTTTCGGGTTTGTAAGAGCGATAGTTGATAGTTTCGGGTTTCAAAACCTCTCCGTAACTGCGCTCAAGAATATCATCCGGCGAAGACAGACTGATGGTAATCTGGCTAAAGTCAGGAGCAAGAACCGGTGTTTTTTTTCTGAAAGGCATATGAATCGTAATTAGTGACTCGCTTCGGGTTATTCGACACCACCTTTAAGTGACGGTCTCGGATTACACCTCGCGGATCACGAAGATTAATCAAATTTAATGTCCAGCGCCAGGCCACGCAATTCGTGAACCAGTACATTGAAAGACTCCGGTATATTCGGAGTGGGCAAGATGTCTCCCTTCACTATCGCTTCGTAAGTTTTGGCCCGTCCAATTATATCGTCAGATTTCAGTGTAAGTAACTCCTGCAAAATGTTGGCAGCCCCGAATGCTTCGAGCGCCCAAACTTCCATCTCCCCAAAACGCTGACCACCGAACTGTGCTTTACCACCGAGTGGCTGTTGGGTAATGAGAGAGTAGGGCCCGATAGAACGGGCGTGCATTTTGTCGTCAACCATGTGCGACAATTTGAGCATGTAAATCACACCCACCGTAGCCTGTTGGTCGAAACGATTTCCCGTTTCACCATCGTGCAGCCACGTTTGCCCCAACGATGGGAGATCTGTTTCCTTAATGTAGGCTTCAATTTCATCGGTAGAAGCTCCATCAAAAATCGGAGTTGCAAAGCGAACACCTTTTTTGGCGCCGGCCCAACCCAAAACAGTTTCAAGGATTTGCCCCAGGTTCATCCTGGATGGCACCCCGAGCGGGTTGAGCACAATGTCCACCGGTTGACCATCTTCGGTAAACGGCATGTCCTCCAAACGAACGATTCTGGAAACGATACCTTTGTTACCGTGGCGCCCGGCGAGTTTGTCACCCACTTTCACTGTGCGTTTCTTGGCGAGGTAAACTTTGGCAAGTTTGAGCACACCGGCAGGCAATTCGTCGCCAATACTGATATTGAATTTTTCACGCTTGTAACGGCCGACTTCTTCGTTCAGCTTAATGCTGTAATTGTGAAGAAGGCGGGCGATAACATCGTTGGTGTGTTTATCCTTCGTCCAATTGGTATAATCTATCTGAGTATAATCCAGGGCACGCAGTAATTCCTGTGTAAATTTGGTGCCTTTGGGAATCATGGCTTCCTTATAGATGCTTTTCACACCCTGTGAAGCTTTCCCTTTCACAACGATGAGAAGTTTGTCGATAAGGATGGTCTTCAACTCGTTCGTTACAATGGCGTGCTGGTCGTCCAATTTTTTCAGAACTTCCGCTTCCTGTGTTTTCTGAACGTTGCTTTTCTTAGCGCGGGCAAACAACCTTTTTCCAATAACGACACCAGTCACAGAGGGTGGCACCTTGAGCGAAGCATCCTTTACATCACCGGCTTTGTCACCGAAAATGGCCCGAAGTAGTTTTTCCTCGGGCGTGGGATCGGTTTCCCCTTTTGGGGTAATTTTACCGATCAGGATGTCGCCATCCTTCACCCATGCGCCCACGCGGATTATTCCGTTTTCATCCAAATCTTTAGTTGCTTCTTCGCTGACGTTTGGAATGTCATTGGTCAATTCCTCTTCTCCCAGCTTAGTATCGCGGACATCGAGCTCAAAGTTTTCGATGTGAATGGAGGTGAAAATATCCTCACGCACCACCCTTTCCGAAAGCACAATTGCATCCTCGAAGTTGTACCCTTTCCAAGGCATGAAAGCAACCTTCAGGTTTTGTCCCAAAGCCAATTCTCCTTTGTCGGTGGCATAGCCATCGCAAAGAATCTCTCCTTTCTTAACCCGTTGTCCTTTACGTACTATGGGTTTGAGGTTTACGGAAGTGGCCTGGTTTGTCCGCAGAAACTTGGTCAGCTGGTATTTTTTGCGGCTGTCTTCAAATGAAACGAGCTGCTCTTCTTCGGTTCTGTCGTAGCGAATGACAACTTCTGTTGCGTCCACGTATTCCACAATACCATCCCCTTCGGCATTTATAAGCATGCGCGAGTCTCTGGCAACCTTCCCTTCCAGCCCAGTGCCCACTATTGGGGCAGCAGGTTTAATACAGGGTACAGCTTGGCGCTGCATGTTGGAGCCCATGAGGGCACGGTTGGCATCATCGTTTTCAAGGAAGGGAATCAACGAAGCCGATACGCCCACAATCTGGTTGGGGGCCACATCCATGTATTCTAATTCTACGGGCTGCAACACGGGGAAGTCGCCGTGCTCACGAGACTTGATACGGTCATTTAGGAAGTTCCCCTTTTCATCAATGAGTGCATTGGCCTGGGCGACTTTCTTGTAGTCTTCCGCTTCGGCAGAAAGGTATTCAGCAGGATTATCCACATCTACCACACCGTCTATTACTTTGCGATAGGGTGTTTCCAGGAATCCCATTTTATTCACTTTGGCATGCACACAAAGAGTGGAAATCAGACCGATGTTAGGTCCCTCTGGTGTCTCTATGGTACACAGCCTGCCATAGTGAGAGTAGTGAACATCACGCACCTCGAAACCGGCCCTTTCTCTCGACAAACCTCCAGGCCCCAATGCCGAAATACGGCGTTTGTGTGTAATCTCTGACAAGGGGTTGGTCTGGTCGAGAAACTGGGAAAGTTGACTTGTGCCGAAAAATGAATTAATCACCGAAGACAACGTGCGAGCATTTATCAGGTCGATGGGAGTAAATACCTCATTGTCCCTGACGTTCATGCGTTCGCGGATGGTGCGGGCCATACGAGCCAAACCTACACCGAATTGGGCATGCAGTTGCTCACCCACAGTGCGAACCCGCCGGTTGCTCAGGTGGTCGATGTCGTCGATTTCCGATTTCTGGTTCATCAAACGAACCAGGAATTTCACGATGGCAATAATGTCTTCTTTTGTCAAGACCGATACATCCATCGGGGTATCCATCTTCAGTTTTCTGTTGATTTTGTAGCGCCCCACCTCGCCGAGGTTGTAGCGTTTATCAGAGAAAAACAGTTTGTCGATAATGCCCCGTGCTGTTTCATCATCGGGCGGCTCGGCCCCGCGAAGCTGCCGGTATATGTAATTCACTGCTTCCATTTCGGAACTCGTGGGGTCTTTTTGCAGCGTATTGTAAATGATGGAATAATCTTCCTCAATATCCTCGCGCTGGAGAATGACGCTATCCAGACCGGAATCGATAATAGCAGATATGTTGTCTTCATCGAGCACTACATCACGTTCCAAAATGATTTCATTCCGCTCAATGGTTACAACCTCTCCCGTATCTTCATCCACAAAATCTTCCGTCCACGACCGCAATACACGGGCGGCGAGTTTGCGGCCAATTGATTTTTCGAGATCCTCTTGCTTATTGGGTACTTCGTCTGCCAAATTAAACAGATCGAGAATGGCTTTGTCAGTGTCAAATCCAATAGCTCGTAACAATGTTGTCACCGGGAATTTCTTCTTCCGGTCAATATAGGCGAACATCACATTGTTGATGTCGGTGGCAAATTCCATCCAGGCTCCTTTGAATGGAATTACTCTGGCAGAATAAATGGCGGTACCATTGGGGTGATAAGTTTGCCCAAAAAACACCCCTGGAGACCGGTGCAGCTGAGATACGACCACCCGCTCTGCACCATTAATGGCGAAGGTGCCTTTGGGTGTCATGTAAGGAATGTTGCCGAGGAAAACATCTTGAACGATGGTTTCGAAATCAACATGTTCCTCATCATTACAAGACAAACGAAGCTTGGCTTTGAGAGGTACGCTATAGGTCAACCCCCGCTGTACACATTCTTCAATAGTATATCGCGGTGGATCAATGTAATAATCTAAAAACTCCAATACGAAAATATTCCGGGCATCTGTGATGGGGAAGTTTTCCATGAACACCTTATAGAGGCCTTCATTTATCCTGTTTTCCGGGGTGGTTTCCAATTGGAAGAACTCCTGAAAGCCTTTCAACTGAATATCCAGCAAATCCGGATGCTCGCGAGGCAGTCTGATTTTGCCGAAGCTAATTCGTCCTGTTTCGGTGAGCGTGACATTATCAATTGACGTCATGTCTGGAATTTATTAAAAGTGTTTGAATCTGCAATTTCTAGAATATGCTCAGATGGGAACCATCAAAATGCTTGGCACCATAAAACCGGAGCCTGTAATTTTAGCCAATTATTCAGACTGGCATGTTTTTGTAGGTAAAGTGGAGGATTCTTTGCCCACACTTTTGCCGACGCCACACTACATTTGCCGTCCTAAAAAACTGAATTATTCTTACTTCTGCATTCAGAAATAAATGCCCACTGCGCAGAAACGACAATAGGCTTAGCCAGGCGATAATACCCAGCTAAGCCTCTTGTGCCGTTAAAACTGCTATGGAATAAGAAAAGTGTAATTCAGCATATTAAGTTTTTAGTAGAAAATCCGCTAAGCTGTTCAATAAATCCCTATCGGGAGCGAACAACTTACTTCAGCTCAACCTGGGCGCCAGCAGCTTCCAACTCAGTTTTGAGTTTTTCAGCTTCCTCTTTCGATACGCCTTCTTTGATTGTGCCAGGTGCGGCATCTACCAAACCTTTTGCTTCAACGAGCCCTAAACCAAGGGCGTCTTTTACAGCTTTTACAACCTTCAATTTTTGTGCGCCAGCAGAGTTCAGAACTACGTCGAATTCTGTTTGCTCTTCAGCAGCAGCAGCGTCTCCACCACCACCAGGACCAGCAGCAACAGCTACGGCAGCTGCCGCAGGCTTAATGTTGTATTCTTCCTCCATGATGCTTGTCAGTTCGGTAACATCCTTAATTGTAAGGTTTACCAACTGGTCGGCCAATGCCTTCAAATCTGCCATTTTAGATTAAGATTTAAAAAAATTAAAAATATTGCGTTTGAACTTGGAAGCCATAATTAGTGCACAGCACATGGTATTTGGCCAACAGAGATTTTTCGTCTCCTGCCAACTGCTTTCCATGAACTGCTGTTTATGCCCTTTCTTCGAGTGTTTTCAACACACCCATAACTTTCTGTCCGCCCGACCCCAATTGTGACATCAGGGTACTCATTGGAGAATTCAAGAGTGTGAGCAATTCGCCGAGCATATCCTCTTTGGACTTCAGTTTGGAAAGCGCCTCAAGCTGCTCATCACCAATGAACACATCTGTGTCAATGTAGGCAGCTTTGATGCTGGGCTTATCGCCTTTTTTCCTGAACTCCTTAATGATTTTAGCTGGCAAATTGGCCACATCTGTAAACAGAAGTGCCGTAGGGCCTTTGAGGGAATCGAACAAAGCCACGAAGTTTTTCTCTTCGGGAGCATCTTCTAAAGCCTTTTTGGCGAGGGTGTTTTTAACCACCTTCATTTCAACGCCTTTTTCGAAGAACATTCTCCTCAACTTATTGATCTGTTCGACGGTCATTGCAGAGGAATCTGCGAAATAAAAGAAAGGTGCATCTGCAAATTTCCCTTTCAACTCTTCAATGACTGTCGATTTTTCTTGCCTTGTCATTTTTGATATGCTTTAAGCTTGAGACTACTTTAGGTGGCATGGCCACCGGCTCATAATCTAAAGCGAGAATTAACGAATTTCTTTTGAATCGATCTTGATGCCCGGGCTCATGGTGCTGGCCACAGTAATGGACCTCATGTAAATGCCCTTAGCCGAAGCAGGTTTCATTTTGCTGAGCGTCTGGAGCAGTTCCATGGCATTGTCCACTAGTTTTTCTGCAGTAAACGATACCCGTCCGATGGGGGAATGGATGATGCCGTATTTGTCAACACGAAAAGCCACTTTACCCCCTTTAACATCATTAACGGCGGAGGTAAGGTCCATGGTAACAGTACCCGTTTTTGGGTTAGGCATCAAGCCTCTAGGACCAAGGATACGCGCTACTTTACCTACCTTAGCCATCACTGTAGGCGTAGCCACAGCCACATCGAAGTCAGTCCAACCGCCTTGTATTTTAGTAATCAATTCATCGAGGCCTGCCTCATCTGCACCGGCATCTTTCGCTTCCTGCTCCTTGTCAGGTGGGCAAAAAACTACAACACGCTTTGATTTACCGGTCCCGTGAGGGAGGGTGGTGGTGCCTCGAATAGCTTGGTCGGCTTTTCTTGGGTCGATGCCTAAACGGATGTGTAAATCCACTGAAGCATCAAATTTCGTTGTATTCACTTCTTTTATCAAGGCCATTGCTTCCTCGACCGAATGCAACTTTTGGCTGTCAACTTTTTGATTGACAGCTTTTCTTTTCTTGGTAATTGCCATGTTTAATTAATTGTTGAGGTGATTAGCGCCCGGCAATCTTTATTACCTGGGCTCCCTTCGTTATTTTTAAGGACTGAGTTATTTCTTTAGAAAAGCGATTCCTCACGCTTCCCTACCCAAGCCCCATTTATGAGGGGGCGTTGCCACCCTCCACATTCAACCCCAGGCTCCGTGCTGTGCCAGCTACCATTTTCATAGCCGACTCAACTTTGAAACAATTGAGGTCGGTCATTTTACTCTCGGCGATGGTTCTAACCTGGTCCCATGTTACGTTACCTACTTTTACACGGTTCGATTCAGGAGAGCCTTTCTTGATCTTGGCAACCTCCAGGAGTTGGGTAGCTGCCGGTGGTGTTTTAATGATAAAGTCAAAGGACTTGTCCTTAAACACCGAGATAACAACAGGCAGTAACTGGCCGCGCCGGTCTTCTGTGGCAGCGTTGAAACGCTTACAGAATTCCATGATGTTTACCCCTTTGGCACCGAGAGCGGGACCGATAGGAGGTGCGGGGTTGGCCGCTCCGCCTCTTGCTTGTATCTTGATAAAAAATTCGACTTCTTTTGCCATTTTAAATTCGTATTTTACAATCTTGCAGCCCCGGGAAGCACCCCCGTACGACGGAGACAAGGGCTGGTTTATTGTGCTTTGTCAACTTGCATAAAATTCAATTCGACTTCGGTTCCCCGCCCAAAAATTTTCACAATTACTTTGAGCTTTTTCTTTTCTTCATTGACATCCTGAACATCACCAATAAATTCAGCGAAGGGGCCATCAATGATTTTCACTGTTTCACCGACGAGGAAGGGTTCGAGCATAAGTTCTCCCGCATCCTGCGATTCATCTACCTTGCCCAAAAGCCTGTTGGCTTCAACCTGCCGCATGGGAATGGGGTTGTTTTTACCCAAAAAATGAATGACGTTGGGCACGTTGGATATGGTCTGCACTATCTCGCCAGTAAACATCGAAGGTTCAGCCTCGACAAGTATGTACCCCGGAAGGATGTTCCGCTCGGAAATAACTTTTTTTCCGCTGCGAATCTTGTAGACCTTTTCCGTGGGCACAATCACCTGAGTCACAAAATCTCCCCAATTATTGCGCTGTATTTCAAGCTCAATACGTTCTTTGATTTTCTTTTCTTTCCCGCTAATGACTCTGAGGGAGTACCACTTTTTTTCTTCTGACATGATAGTTCCGAGTTTTACTGACCAAGCTTATAAATCACTTCATTCAAAATGCCTTTTGACACGGCATCCATGATGAAAACGAAGACCGTAAATATCAGTAACCCTACCAAAACCACAGCAGTCGTGCTCTGAAGAGCTGACCAAGTTGGCCAAGTCACCTTATTGAGCAATTCGTTGTAACTTTCTTTAATATAGAACTTTACTTTTTCCATCTAAGTCCGGTTTTGGTTTTCTGCATTTGGCGCCATTTTTTTCAAAAATGGAGCGAGACAGAAACCTTTTATTTTGCACGGGCGGAAGGACTTGAACCCTCAGCCTACGGTTTTGGAGACCGTCGCTCTACCAATTGAGCTACGCCCGTTTAGAGAAGCTGAAAAGTTAAGCACCTCCCAAAGAGGCACTTAACTTTCGATTCACAGTATATATCCTAACCCCCCAACGAGGTATTATTCGATAATCTCGGTCACCTGACCGGCACCCACCGTGCGGCCACCTTCACGGATGGCAAAACGGAGACCTTGCTCCATGGCGATGGTGTTAATCAGTTTAACTTCCAGTGTAACGTTATCGCCTGGCATTACCATTTCAACGCCATCGGGAAGTGTAACATCACCTGTTACGTCAGTTGTACGGAAGTAGAACTGTGGGCGGTAGTTATTGAAGAACGGAGTGTGACGTCCGCCTTCATCTTTGCTCAACACATACACTTCACACTTGAAATGTTTGTGAGGAGTCACAGAGCCGGGCTTACAAATAACCATTCCCCGCTTGATTTCTTCTTTGTCAATACCACGGAGCAATAAACCGGCGTTGTCACCAGCTTCTCCCCGGTCGAGCAACTTGCGGAACATCTCTACACCTGTACAAACAGAGGTGAGCGGTTTTTCGCCTTCTTTCATCATACCGATGATTTCTACGGGATCGCCAATATTGATGACGCCTCTTTCTATACGGCCCGTAGCAACAGTGCCCCGGCCGGTAATGGAGAATACGTCTTCCACAGGCATAAGGAACGGTTTGTCCGTAACACGTACTGGTTCCGGAATGTCGTCGTCAACAGCTTTCATTAAATCCTTAATGGATTGGACAGCTGTGGCATCTCCTTCCAGCGCTTTCAGGGCAGACCCTTGAATAATAGAGACGTTGTCACCGTCAAATTCGTATTGGGTCAATAGTTCACGAACCTCCATTTCCACGAGCTCGAGCATTTCGGGATCGTCAACGAGGTCTGTTTTATTCATATAAACCACCAATTGGGGTACACCCACCTGACGGGCGAGCAGGATGTGCTCACGAGTTTGGGGCATAGGGCCATCTGTAGCAGCAACTACGATGATAGCACCGTCCATTTGAGCAGCACCCGTGACCATGTTTTTCACATAGTCGGCGTGACCCGGACAGTCCACGTGGGCATAGTGGCGCTTTTCCGTCTGGTACTCTACGTGTGCCGTATTAATGGTGATACCGCGCTCTTTTTCTTCAGGAGCAGCGTCAATAGAGTCGTAATCAGTCTTCTCAGCAAGACCAGAATCCGCCAGTACATAAGTGATGGCAGCGGTTAATGTAGTCTTGCCGTGGTCAACGTGTCCTATCGTACCGATATTGACGTGCGGTTTAGTTCTTTGAAATGTTTCTTTTGCCATCGGAATAAAATTTTAGAATCTTAAAGAATAAATTATGATTAGGATTTACTGTGATGAACCGGAGAAAAAAATTCATCTGCTCCCAAAAGTATTCTCTCGGCCAACAGCACAATTTTTTTTGCCGGATACAGAGCCAATGAAGGGATTTGAACCCTTGACCCCTTCCTTACCATGGAAGTGCTCTACCCCTGAGCTACATTGGCATGCAGTTTCGATTTACAGCGTGTACGCAGGTCCTCATGATTGGGTTCATAAACAGGAACCACAAAAACCCAGGAAATACAACAATGCGAAACCGTGAATTTAAGAGCGGGCGACGAGACTCGAACTCGCGACCCTCAGCTTGGAAGGCTGATGCTCTACCAACTGAGCTACGCCCGCAATCTATTAAGTCGAATTGCTATATGCTTGAATTAGTCGCTCAGGGCTTTCCCCAATTTTACCAATCCTTCAATTCAATTAAATTCTTTTCAATAGTGGGGGTGGTAGGATTCGAACCTACTCAGCCTAAGACAACAGATTTACAGTCTGCCCCGACTCTCCAACTTCGGCGCACCCCCTTTCAGTTGGCAGTTATCAGTCCCCGGAGTACGTCCGACAGCCAGCTAAATGCTAAATTGGCTGCCTTTCACTTCCCGGTTACCGGTGCCTGCTTCCTGTAGCTGAGCCAATGGAGGGACTCGAACCCCCGACCAGCTGATTACAAATCAGCTGCTCTACCAGCTGAGCTACATTGGCTTAAGGATTAAAATATTTCAAATACAACTGATATTTTTACTTAAAATTCCCCACTTCATTTAGAGGGTTTTCCGGAAGCGCCCGCAAAGATAGTCGTTTTGAGAAGAAAAGAAAATTTTGACTTTTCTTTTTGCCTGCTTTTTTAAGAGGCGCAAAAGTAGGCCTTTCAAATAATTACCATGCACTGAAACAAAAGGTTTTTTAAAAAAAGTTCAGCACCCGCAAGGGTTGCGGACTTATGGCAGAAACCGCATGATAGAAAATCGCACGCATTCGGCATCGCCCGGTTAAAATTTTACGGGGCTTGCCCCGGTTTCCCGAAGCAAGCCCCGCATTTACGTCTTCTCATGCAGCCCTGGATTTATTCCCATGCCGCCCTCGTTATTGGGCTCTTACTTTTTCTTTGTACTTCGTAAGCTGGCGTTTAAGATTATCCACAGCGGTATCAATCGCAGCTTCGAAACTCTTGTCACTTTCCTTGGCAAACAGGCTCTGTCCTGGGACATGGAGCCTCACCTCAGTGATTTTGTCCCTAACCTGGCCGGCGTTTTCGAGTCGTAATTTTACTTCGGCGTCAATAATGCGATCAAAAAATTGCTCCAGCTTGTCTAACTTTTTTTGAACGAAATCATGCAATTTCTTGTCAGCTTTGAACTGTACTGATTCTGTGTGTACTTTCATAGGTCCTCAATTTTTCAGTTATAAAAATAGGTTTAACAGGTGGCGTTGGCTCTCTCTCCAGGGCTATCGGGCCTCACGTCACCGGTGGTAGCTTTGCTTTTGGATGGGCCTGCTCATAGATTTTGCGCAGCCTTTCAATAGAATTGTGGGTGTACACCTGGGTAGCAGCTAAACTGCTGTGCCCCAACAATTCCTTGATGGCATTCAGGCCGGCACCACTGTTGGACAAATGCGTGGCGAATGAATGCCGCAATACATGAGGGCTGCGTTGTTCGAGCGTCGTTACGTACGATAGGTAGCGTTTCACTAATTTATAAACAAAGCCGGGGTAGAGAGGTTGTCCTTTATTTGTCAAAAAAAGGTGCGGATGCGGACTTTCCGGAAACTCTGCATTCCTCAACTGAATGTAAGATTGTATCAGCGCCACGAGATGCCGGGCAATGGGGATGAGGCGCTCTTTGTTGCCTTTTCCCAATACTTTCAACTGGTTCGACGAGAAATCGACGTTTTCAATTTTCAGGCCCACGAGTTCGGAGCGCCGCATGCCGGTGCAGTAGAGCATCTCCATGACGAGCCGGTTGCGGGCACCGGCAAACCCACAGCCGAAGTCCACCCGCTCAAACAGCAGCGCCATGCTGTCTTCGTTCACAAAAACGGGCAGGCGTTTGCCCGTTTTCGGGGCAATCACCTTGACCATCGGGTTGTTTTTTATTTCTCCCTGCTTGCGCAAAAATTTGAAATAAGTTTTCAGGCACGACAATTTGCGGTTGATGGAACGGGCGGTGTTGCCGCGTTGCAGAAGGTCCACCATCCACGAGCGGATGTGAAAATGCGTCACTTCGGCGGCAGCCGAAATGGCGTACATGTTTTCTAAAAAATCTGTAAACTGCCCCAGGTCAGACTCATAGGCCGTCAGGGTGTGCGGAGAGTACCGCTTTTCGTAACGGAGGTATTGAAAAAATCGCTCTTGGTTCATTCCTTCGTCGTATGCTGGTGAGGGTGAAATTGCAGTCAAGATAGGTGCAACGGATGAGAAAAGCAACCCGCTTTCAATTATTTTTTCTCATCTGTTTTGCCGGTTCGTTTCGAGGCCGCATTAAGCCTGCGTGAACCGCTTATTTTGATACGCTGTGCTTTCCTGGTAAAGGGCATTGATTAATTTTAATAGAATTGAGTTTAAGTATTAGACGCCCGGTCAAAATGCCAACTTGCTCCATTGAAGGTCAATAAGAAGCCTTCCACTGCTTTTGCACTTACATTCCAACCTGTAGCCACATCGATTGAATCATTGTACTATTTGAAAATGCCAAACCGGTACCAATAATACGCCGGCTCGAAACATGTGGAAAAAACTTAGTAGCCCCACCAGGACTCGAACCTGGATCTAAGGTTTAGGAAACCTCCATTCTATCCCTTGAACTATGGGGCCTGAGCAATGAACAATGAACAATGAGCAATGAACAACGACCGAAGGAAGTCCCGCACCGAAGGTCGGGATGAACAATGAACAACGACCGAAGGAAGTCCCGCACCGAAGGTCGGGATGAACAA
>CAZPHZ010000039.1:0-13463 GCA_964586035.1 uncultured Saprospiraceae bacterium | reverse complement strand
TCAACAGTCATATTTACGATAGTGCCCCAAAGATTATTGTTCAAACATAGAAACTCACCCATCTCAACCACAGAAATCACAGATACCAGTTCAGAATATTTTCAAAAAGCTCCTGCCGGCCGCTGATTTGGTTGGGTTCACCGGCGATTTGGGCGAAGCCCGACAGTTCCTCCAGGGTCATCATTCCCGATTCGAAATCCTGTCCTTCCACGGAGTTGAAAGAGGCGTACCGTTCTTTGCGCAGCCGCCGGTAATCTGATTTTTCAAGCACCGCATCAGCTGCGAGAAGTGCGCGGGCGAAGGCATCCATACCGCCGATGTGGGCGTGAAACAGGTCATCTAAATCGGTGGAATTCCGGCGAGTTTTCGCATCGAAATTAATACCGCCGCCCTGCACACCGCCATTTTCCAGGAATACGAGCATGGCTTCGGTGAGCTCGTACACATTGTTGGGAAACTGGTCGGTATCCCAGCCATTTTGATAATCGCCGCGGTTGGCATCCATGCTGCCGATCGCCCCGGCGTTGGCGGCAACCTGCAACTCGTGCTGAAAAGTGTGCTGTGCGAGGGTGGCGTGGTTCACCTCGATGTTGAGTTTGAAATCGCCGAGCAGGTCGTATTCCCTCAAAAAGCCAATGCAGGTAGCTGCGTCAAAATCATATTGGTGTTTCGACGGCTCCATCGGTTTAGGTTCAATGAAAAAAGTACCCTTGAAACCTTGTGCCCGTGCGTAATCTTTGGCCATGTGCAGGAAGCGGGCCATGTGGTCCAATTCCTTTTTCATGTCGGTGTTTAATAGAGACATGTAGCCTTCGCGGCCACCCCAAAACACGTAATTTTCACCGCCCAACTTGATGGTGGCATCGAGGGCATTTTTTACCTGAGCACCGGCGAATGCCACCACGTTGAAATCGGGGTTGGTGGCAGCTCCGTTCATGTACCGGCGGTTGGAAAAAAGGTTGGCCGTGCCCCAAAGCAGTTTTACTCCTGAAGCGGCCTGCTTTTCCAAAGCATAGTCAGTAATGGCTTGAAGCCTTTTTTCACTTTCCTTCAATGACGCTCCTTCCTGTACCAGGTCGAAATCGTGAAAACAATAATAGGGCACACTTATTTTAGTGATAAACTCAAAAGCTGCGTCCATTTTGTCTTTGGCCTGCTGTAATGGGTCCGCAGCTTGCAGCCAGGGGAAGTTTTTGGTGGCTGCGCCAAATGGGTCACCGCCGGTGCCACCTAAAGTATGCCAGTAGCTCACGGCAAAACGGAGGTGTTCTTTCATCGTTTTGCCAGCCACCATCCGGCTTTCATCATACCAGCGGAAGGCGAGGGGGTTGTCTGTTTCGCGGCCCTCGTACTTTATTTGTTCAAATCCTTTGAAATAGGTTTTTGATCCGGTTGTAACGTGCATGAGTTCAAAATTTTAAGGTAAAAAAGTAGAGCTATGGGGTCAACGCAAAATGCGGATCGATATCCGACACATGTTTTACCCAATCCGCAAAAGCCTTATTCAGTGCTGCGCGGTCTTTTTCTGGTTCGTAAATGGTAACAACTTCGCTGCTTTGCATGGCCCCGGAAAGAGAAGAAAATGCTCCCGTGGCAACGCCACTCGCAATGGCGGCACCGGTTGCTCCCGATGTATCCATCAGTTCGATTCTGCTTCCCGTGAGATTTGCAATGGTAGAGGAAAAAATGGCCGACCGGAACAAGTTGTCATTTCCCACGCGCATCACGGAAACATTCAGCCCCATTTGTTTCAATATATTGATGCCATAGACAAAAGAAAAGGCGATACCTTCGAGTGCCGCCCGGAAAAGGTGAGCATGTGTATGCCGGTTGAACCGGAGGTTGTAAATGCGAGCGCCGGTATCGAGGTTGCCGAGCATGCGCTCGGCACCATTGCCGAAAGGTAAAATTCGCAATCCGTCTGCCCCCGCGGGCACAGAGGCCGCCAGTTTTTCCATTTCAGGATAGGTCAGGTCACCGCCAGCCATCTGGAGTTTTGCCCAACTATATTGAATGCCCGCCCCATTGATGCAGAGCAAAATGCCGATCCGCGGGGCAGCCGCCGAGTGGTTCACATGCACGAAGCCATTGACCCGTGACCAGCGGTCGGAAACGGGGCGGTCCATCACACCGTACACCACGCCAGATGTACCGCCGGTGGCAGCTATCTCGCCGGGATTCATTACGTTTAATGAAAGTGCATTATTGGGCTGGTCACCGGCGCGATAAGTCACAGGCGTGCCTGCCTTCAGGCCAGTGACCTCTGCTGCTGCCTGCGATAGTTCACCCTGCCTGGAGCAAGCCGGAACGACTTCCGGCAGCAAGGACCGGTCTATTTTGTAATATTCCAAAACGGAGTTGGCGATTTCATCTTTTGTAAAATTCCAGAGAATGCTTTCCGACAGGCCGCCGGGAGTGGTGAGTGCTTCGCCCGTTAGTTTCAGGGCGATGTAGTCGCCGGGAAGCATGAATTTCCTGATCTTTTCATACACTGCAGGTTCGTGTTCCTGCACCCACCTGAGTTTGGAGGCCGTAAAGTTTCCAGGAGAGTTGAGCAGATTGCCAAGACAGTATTTCTCTCCCAAATCGTGGAATGCCAAGTGACCCGTCTCCACCGCCCGGCTGTCGCACCAGATGATGGAAGGGCGCAGCGGCCGGTTATTTTTATCCACCACCACAAGCCCGTGCATCTGGTAAGCGATGCCTATTCCGGTAATATTTTTAGCTGAAATACCCGTTTGCGCAAGCAACTGTTTTGTGGCCATGCAAACATGCTTCCACCACATGTCGGGATCTTGCTCGGCCCAACCGGGCTGCGGCGCGCTGATTACCATCTCCCGCTCCGGCGATTGCACCAAAGCTACGGTGCGCCGGGTGGCAGCCTCCACGAGGGCAGCCTTGATGGAGGAACTGCCGATGTCGTAACCAATAAGATACATCTGTGGGAAAGTTATTTGGGCCGGGATGTGTCAAAGATAGGAACTTAGGTTTAGAAGGTTATTGTTGGTTTAAAAAGATTTGGTGGAAAATATCCGGCAATTGAGGCGTTTCTCCCCAATCCTTCCAAAGCTCCTAATCTTCTTAATGCACAATGAGCACATTCGCCGTTTGGTGGCCGTTGATGCGAACTAGATACAGACCCGGCCGCCAACCCGAAGTGTCGAGGTATTTGCGGCCGCCGCTCACCCGCATTGCGGGCACCATCTCGCGGCCCAACAGGTCGAAAATCTCCACTTGCACATATGGCCCGGCCTCCCATTCGAGCATCAAAAGCCCGTTGGCGGGGTTGGGGAAAATTTGGAGGTGGTATTCCTGAGATTCTTCGCCTACCGGCGAAATATCATCGCAAAAACTGGAGTCGGGGTCCAATTCTATCCATCCTTTCTGGCTGAGATCGCGGCCTTCGAAAGCTGTAAAATCAGCCGGATACCGCCTCATCCGGAAAGTAATGTTTTCACTCAGCGACAAAGAATCACCTTGTGCCACGGGGTTGCCGCCTTTTAGCGGCGTGACGTATTCCCAGACAATCTCGTTTTCCGGCGTCACTTCAAAAGAATAACCCTGGCGCCCGGAACAAATTAGGTAGTTGCCGTTGCCGAGCAATTGCATGCTCGACAGCCCGGTGGAATATAAAGAGGTAGGGTCGCCTGGATAGGTGAAAGACCAATCGAAGTCTACTGGTCCCCAGACATTTCCCGTCATCGGGAAAACGCCCTCATACATGTCGAAAGGAGGGTTAAAAATATTGGCGCTGGAAAAATCGGGGCCGGAGCGGTTGTTAAAAACCCCCACCTTGCCAAAATGCGGGTGTGCCTGGTCCACGAAGTCATCGAGGTAGTGTGCGTCGTGCTGGAAAAACAACTTTTGGTCTGTGCTGTCACCGGCGCGGTAGGTGGCGGGGTTTCCCCAGCGGTAGAGCAGATCGCCGCCGGCGCCGCTGAATCCTCCCGTGTGACCGGCCGCCTGTCCGGTGGTGGTGCTGTGGTCGATAATCCACACTTCGCTGAATCGGGGGATTCCCAACAGCACATGGTCGTTTACACCGTCGTAATCGATGGCGTTGGTATGCATCCATGATGAGTTGGAGTTGCCAGTGTCGTAATTGGCGTCGATGAGTTCGGGGTGGGCAGCCACGTCGCCATAGTTGACTTTCGAGTCGTCGAAATCCTGAATGAGGTGGTCCCATGCATGCCATTCCCAAACGATTTCGCCGGTGGTTTCACTGACTTCAATGACCATGCCGGGCCAAAGTACATCGTTGGCGAGGGCGGAAGTATCGAATCCCGCCTGCAATATTTCACCGGGGGTTTTGCGCTCCCAGGCAATCATGAGAACATTGCCGTTGGGCATAATGGAAATATCGTGATGGAGGCGGTGGAGGCTGTCGTTCAATTCGAAACTCCAGAGCAGGTTGTTGTCCCAATCTCGCTGCTCGACGATGCCGCCGCCGCCACCGCTCCAAATGGGGTTGCCAGCCACCGAAGCGGGGCGCTTGGTTTTCACGAGGTCGCCGTTGGGAAGAATGTAAGCGGTATTGCCCGGCCGGAACCCGGCACTGTCCTCCCAAACGTGAACAATCTCACCGCAATTGTCGAGCAGGTAAACATTGGGTTGATTGTGCGGATAAAGCAAATTGTATCCATCGAATGACTTGGCAGGCTGATAAGACAGCAGACCCACGGTGTGTTGAGCTACCATCGGGTTCTTGATAGACGGAAGCAAAAAGAAGAGGGCAAATAAGAGTCTTTTCATACATTTTAATTTTCAGGACAAAGTTGCGTTTTATTAATCTTTTCCAGGCATAGGAAAAAGGTACATTTGATAACAAGTCGTCAGTTAGCATTGAAAAAAGTCCCAAATTTCTAATACATTCACACCTGTTTAAACTTCTTGAACTCACCCTGCTACTCAAACAATGACGCGAGCATGAAGAAACGAATAGGACTATGGTCCGGCCCCACGATTTTTATTCTGAGCCTTTTATTTTTTCACCCGGAAGGACTGACGAAAGAAGCGAATGCCGTACTCTCCACCACTTTGTGGATGGCGATTTGGTGGATATTAGAAGTCATACCTATACCCGCAACAGCATTGCTGCCCATAATTGTGTTTCCCCTGACTGGGGCGTTGGGGGTTGCGAAGGCCACCTCCGGCTACGCCAATCCAATGGTGTATTTGTTTTTAGGTGGGTTCTTGATTGCCGTCACTATTGAAAAATGGAACCTGCATCGCCGCATCGCATTGAATATCATCAAATGGGTGGGCACCGACATGAATAAGATAATTCTCGGATTCATGCTGGCTACGGCCTTTTTATCCATGTGGATTTCCAACACTGCTACCGCGGTTATGATGTTACCCATTGGCTTGGCTGTTGTTGGGCATTTTAGTGAAAAAAGACAAGATGGGGAGTTGGGGAAAATCATGATGCTGGCTATAGCGTACAGCGCCAGCATCGGCGGTATGGCGACACTCATTGGTACACCTACCAACGTCATACTTTCCGGAGTGGTAGAACAAACATACGGCGTGGTGATTTCTTTCTCAGAATGGATGTTGTTTGCACTGCCTTTCACTATGCTCCTCCTCTTTATGTGCTGGCGGTATTTGGTCAGTATGGCTTTTAGAAATATGGAGCACACACCGGCGGCCGAAGGGAAAGCGGAGATTGATCGCCAACTCAAAGCTCTTGGCGCAGTGTCCGCAGAGGAAAAAAGAATCTTTGCCATTTTCATTGCCGTGGCTTTGGCCTGGATGAGTCAGGGTTTTGTCCTAAAAGAATTTTTACCGGGTATCGGCGACACCGTTATTGCCCTTGCCGGGGCGTTGGCGCTATTCATTATTCCCGCACCCTCCAGGCCCGGTGAAAAGCTCCTCGATTGGGAGACTGCCGAGTCGATCCCGTGGGGCATTCTCATACTTTTTGGCGGCGGACTGGCCTTGGCCACAGGTTTTAAAGAAACGGGTTTGGCCGCATGGCTCGGTGGGCAACTCTCACTTTTGAATGCAGTGCCCTACTTTGTGTTACTGCTTATACTCATTGCCGCGGTGAATTTCCTAACAGAAGTGACTTCAAATGTGGCGACGGCCTCCATGCTCCTGCCGGTATTGGCAGCATTGGCTCTTTCATTGGGAGTTCACCCATTTGGGCTTATGGTGGGGGCTACTCTGGCAGCTTCCTGTGCATTCATGTTGCCCGTAGCAACGCCACCTAATGCAGTCGTTTTCGGTTCCGGGTGTCTAACAATCACCGATATGGTGCGAACGGGGCTATTCATGAATCTGCTGTCCATCGTCTTGCTGACCATCTTGGTGTACTATTTTCTGCCTTTGGTTTGGGGATTGGACTTAGGCATATTCCCCACTGAATTGTTGGGTAAATGACCCTTTTTATAATACTTCCGCCACCGTGAAAATGCTGCCACCGACGAAAATCAGGTCGTCCGGTTCTGCCCGGCGTTTGGCGGCAGCCAATGCCCTTCGGATGGAGGAATACGATTTGCCGCTCAATCCATATTTGAGGGCCTCCGTTTTTAAAACCCCTGCATCGAGACCGCGAGGGATGTTGGCTTTGGCGAAATAATAAATGGCATCCGCAGGCAGGAGAGGTAAAATGGCCGGAAGCGATTTGTCGGCAACCACACCGAGGATGAAATGCAACTGCCGGAATTCCAACTTCGACAAACCGGCTACCACCTGCCTGATGCCATCTTCGTTGTGGGCACTGTCGCATAATATTTTCGGTTGCTGGCCAATGAATTCCCAACGTCCCATGAAGTTAGAGAGTTTTTTGAGATGTTCCAGTCCGTGGCTGACAGCAGCGGGATTATTCAATTTGGGGAAATAATTTGTCAACAATTCAATAGTCTGGAGAGTGGTGCAAAGATTTTTTTGCTGAAAATCACCGGTATGGTTCAACGGCAATGCCTGCCATATTTCAGCTTTGTCTTTTAAAATGCGGAAATGGTTTTGGGTGCCGGTTTTTCGCAAGCTGGTGGCCGAAAAATGGTGGCTGGCGAAAACAATAGGAGCGTGGAGTTGCGCCGCTTTTTCAATGAATACCCGATCTGTTTCAAGTTGTGATTCACCAATAACCACCGGTACGCCGGACTTTATGATACCCGCTTTTTCTGCGGCGATGGCCGAGCGCGTATTTCCGAGAAACTGCTGGTGGTCGAATCCGATATTGGTGATGACACTGACGAGCGGGGTGATGACATTGGTTGAATCCAACCGGCCGCCCAGGCCTGTTTCAATAATGGCGATATCCACTTTTTGCCTGTCAAAATAATCGAATGCGAGGGCCACCGTCCATTCGAAATAGGAGGGTTCAATGGCGTCGAATGTTGCACGGTTTTCCTCAATAAATCGCACGACCTCACTTTTGGGAATAAACTGTCCATCTATTTTTACACGTTCTCTGAAATCCTTGTAGTGCGGCGATGTGTACAGACCCGTGCGATAGCCGCAGGCGGTGAAAATCGCAGAAAGCATGTGAGCTACAGAGCCTTTTCCATTGGTGCCTGCAATGTGGATAGTTCTAAAATTCCGATGTGGATTTCCCAGATTTTCACAGAGTTTCAGCGTATTTGTGAGGTCTTTTTTAAAAGCAGCCGGGCCGATGCGATGGTACATCGGCAACTGGGAATAGAGATAATCCAGTGCTTTCTGATAGCGGGTTTTGGATGGCATTGGCCGGAGAAAAGTGATGCTGGATTTCGGGGGAGTTAAGATCACTGACCGCCAGATTGTTCAAGGCTGGTGTACTCTTCCTCCATGTTTTTTATAAAATCATCGAAAAGGGCTTTGTCTTTCATCGACTGTTCAAAGCCTTCGGTGGAGACCGAAAAATGGGAGGCGGTCAGTGCTTTTTGCAATTTGAGTTGGTCTTCGAGCAGTTTTTTTGCCGGAGCAGCAATGTGGTTTTCTTTTGCAGATGTCTTCATTTTGCCAATTTCCTCCTCAATGGCTTTCATGAGGACTGATTTCATGACATCCACGTTTTTCTGGTCTTTTTCTTCGAGAGCCGTCGTAAACCTGAACAATTGGTATTTCATATTGTCAATCACCCCTTTGTTGATAGTCAATTTTTCGGCTTTCGAATACTGCCGGGTTACCGGCCCGTTTTGGCCGTAAACAGAAATTGATATAACCAATGTGGAAAAAATGGTGGCGATTTGTAGTATTTTCATCCTATATAATTTTTTGAAAACTGACATGGGCATTACCTTTGGCCCGTGCCTTAACAGCACAAAAGTAAAGAGCCCCTTGCTCTCCTACAACCTGTAAAATGTTTACTGAGAAACATTTCCCTAAGTCGCTGAGTGGAGAAGAACTCGATGTCTATCTCGAAAGGGGATGGTATCGAATGGGCCAGACCATATTTACTTGTCATTTCCTGTTTTTTGAAGACAGCCTCTATTCACCTATCTGGACACGGCTACCCCTCAAAAACTACCATTTTCGCAAAAGGCTGCGCCGCCTTTGCAAAAAAGTGGAACAAGAATTCAGGGTTGAAGTACGTCCGGGTGTGTTGGACGCCGAAAAGGAAGCGCTCTTTCAAGTTTATAAAAATACCTTCAATGGCCGGCTTTCTGCGAGCCTTCGGCATAGTCTCCTCGACAACGATGATTCAAATATTTTCAACACGCAGGAAGTGGCAATTTACGATGAAGACCGCCTTATTGCATTCAGCTTTTTCGATTTGGGAAAAGACAGCATCGCAAGTATTAAGGGTGTGTATCACCCCGATTATGCCAAATACAGCTTAGGTTTTTACACAATGCTGAGGGAGGTAAAATACGGCATCGAACAGGGTTTTCAATATTACTATCCGGGATATGTGGTGCCGGGATTTCAAAGGTTTGACTATAAGCTGCGAGTGGGCAAACCCCGGGAGGTGCAATTTTATGACTTGAAGCAAGGCAAATGGCTGGCTTATGACAGGTTTGCCGATAATAACATTCCGGTGACCGTGCTAACCGGGAAGCTGATGAATATCGGGAACCTACTTTCGGAGAATGGCATTCAATGTCAATTGCTGTATTACCCGGCATACGAGGCAAATATTTTCGGATACGACAACCAGCGGTTCCTCGAATCCCCACTGTTTTTGAACTGCTACAGCAATTTGTTTCCGCGGCCCCGGTTCATCGTTTTTTACGATATCTGGAAAGAAGAATTTGTATTCTGCCATTGCATGCCGCACGAAGATCTCTCATTTTATCTCGAATACTCCATGCAGTACGATACTGACGAGACCAAGCACTTTCTTGATTTCTTAATGAAAAAATCCGTGATTACGATGTCTGAGGATTTGACGCAAATACTCAAATGGGTGCTATTCGTCAACAACCTCATCAACCCACACGCCCGCCGCAACTGGATGAAATAATCAGGCCTCCATTTCTTTCAATACTTTGCTTTCCACCGCCGGACTCCACGCCAGCTCTTTTTCCAGGTTGTAATGGGTCAACCTGTTGTGATAAAAGTAAAGAAGTTTAAAATCTTCGCTGATGAGTTTATCATCTTTGGTGCAGACCAACGGTTTCTCAGGATGGTATATGCCCAGATTACGAATTCCGTCGGCGATCAACGTTTCTGTATTTTCTTTGATTTGACGCGAAAGTCTTATCTGGCCAAGTTTTGCTTTTTCGAGGAGAATCCTCTGCAATTGTGAAACGACATTCTTCATGACATCCCGCGGAAAAAGATACTCTTCGGGTGGTAGGCGCAACACTCCATACAGATCGAGTTGTGGATTTTCTTTTAATAAAATCTGAAATGCGGCAAATGCCACAACATGACTGGATAGTACGATATTTTCTTTGTGGTATCGCTCGGTGATTCTTTCGGCCAGCATGATGGTGTATTCCGATTCCCTTTGCGTATCCGCCGTAATTTTGCCCCCCGATTGGAAATATTCTTCCAGCGAGACGGGATTTCCAAAGCGGTCAAAACTTCGCCCTTCGGCATCGACGAAATTGCCGAGGACATCCATCGGCTTTCCAAATGAAAGCGTTATTTCTGAGGGTTCAGAGAAGAATTTCCAACCGAATTTCATCAATTTACGGAAGCTGTAAAATTCGTCCCTGGCCTTGATATAACGCTCCCGGCCAGTGCGCCGGAGGTGCTGCTCAATGAGGTACTTTGCCTCTAAAACAACGTGGTAACTAAGTATCAGCGGTACAATGAAAACTTTGTCATTTCGGCCTTTTTGGTAGATGGCTCGCTGGGCTTCCATGGCTGTTCCGAGCAATCCCATCTTTAATTTATCTTCGATAACATTGGAGCGGCTGCGCGTACCACCTGGGAAAAAGAGGCTGTTGGTTCCCTGCTGAATGGATAAGGTTGACATGCATTTCAGCGTTTCAAGATAGACCGGATTTTTCTTGCGGCGGTCCACACGGTAGGCGCCCAGTCTGTTCATAAAATAAGCGGTGTAGCCCGTGTTGTACAAGTTGAGGCCGGCACCGTAAGAAAAAGAGGGCAAGCCCACGATCGCATCCATTGCGTAACCGATGAGGATGGAGTCGAGGTTGCTGCAATGGGTGGGCACCACCACAACGGTACCTTTTGTGGTCAGGCTGCGGAGGGCTTCGATTTGACCGCGGGTGAGCAGACGTTCGTACACCTTGTGTTTATATCCGAAAATGCGCTTCATATTGCGCCCGGCGGCCGTATTGAGCAATCTGTTGAAAAAGAAGGTCAAAAACCGGCGGGCAAAGAGGAATGTCGATTTCTTGAATGTGCCAACTATTTCACCGGCATAGCGGCGGATGATGCTGCGAAGGATTTCCTCCGCATTCTTGTTCATTTCCTCCTTCCTGGCGGTTGGTGAATTCCCGGAGAGTTTACGGCTTATTTTTCTCCAAAATGGCTGCTCATTGGGTGGGTCCACTTTCCACGGCTCCTCTTTCATTCTGATGCGCTCCAGATAGACGGTCTTGGCAATTATGGCGGGAAGGTCATCGCCATAAATGGCTTTCATTTTTTGAAAAGTGCATTCACAAATTTCTTCCACAAATTGTTTTCGGCCAGCCAATAATTTATGAATGGGCCAATCGGTAATCTCAGGTATAACATGTGGATACACGATGGAATTTTCATTCCGCCTTTTTTCAGAAGTCTTGCCTTTATCGGTCAGTTTTTTCCCCATCATATTTAGAAGTGGCCTCTGGTCAGGCATTAGCTTTATTGACTTCGCCGATGAATTCCAGGATTTCGTATCTTCCCTGCCGTTGCACAGACGAAGTGATGAATTGTTGCGGTAATTTGTTCCAATGGGTCTTCAAGGTTTTTTGAATGATGCCGATATTGGCCTTTTGTTTTTGTGTTTTAATCTTATCAGCTTTGGTAAAAACGATAACGAAGGGGATGCTGAATTTGCCCATCCAGTTGAGGAATTCCAGGTCAGTTTTTTGTGGAGGCACGTTGGCATCAATCAAAACGAAGGCACATTGCAAGGTACGGCGGTGGAGAAGGTATCCAGTAATCATTTCGCCAAAACTCTTTCGTTCCCCTTTCGAGCGCACGGCATAACCATACCCCGGCAAATCTACCAATGACCATTCTCCATTTATTAAATAAAAATTGATAGCCTGTGTTTTGCCTGGCTTTTTAGAAACATGGGCCAGTTTTTTTTTAACGCAGAGCATGTTGATGAGCGAAGACTTGCCCACATTCGAGCGGCCGATAAATGCGAACTCCGGCAGCTGTGGTTCCGGGCATTTGGCCAAGGTGGGAAAACTCCCAATGTATGTTGCAGTATTTATTTCCAAAGTCTTGATTCTTTTTCTCCGTTTAGCGGCAAAGGTAATTTTATTTGCCCGAAAGAAAGTGTGGCTTGCAACCGTTCCGGAAAGGTTAAAGAGTGGTTAACAATAATTCTTTCAAGACCAATTTTATACTAAAATTAAGGTAGCGTATCGTTAAAATCGCATACCAATCAGAAAAACTGCTATCATGAACAAAACTGCGATCATTATTTTAGCAATCATTGGGGCATTTGTACCCCTCAAGGCACAAATGATTTTCGGAATAAAAGCCGGAGTTGCATCTGAAAATCTGAATTTTGAAGAAATTCAACTCACCGGACTAAGAATCGCCATTCAAGATGCATCTTATGGATTTCACATCGGGCTATTTACAAGGGGCAACCTTGGCGACCGCGTTTACATCCAGCCTGAGCTGCTATTCAACTCCAATACCGTAGATTTCAAAATCAATGATATCGCGGATGGCCTTGTCAACAAGGTGCTCCACGAAAAATACCAGAACCTCGACATCCCTCTCATGGCCGGGTTGAAATTCGGGCCGCTGCGGATAAATGCCGGGCCTGTGGGCCATGTTCACATCGCCAGCAAATCGGAATTGGGTCAAATCTCCAGTTACTCAAAGCGATTCAAGGATTTCAAAATGGGATATCAGGCAGGGGTAGGACTCGACATTTGGAGTATACTTCTCGATGTTCGCTACGAGGGCAATTTTACCAAATTTGGTGATCACATGAGGATTGGAGGACAGGAAGTTGCTTTCTCACAAAACCCCAACCGTTGGGTATTTTCTGCTGGATTCACCTTTTAACATTATAGACAAATACTCCCTCCCACAGGCTGTCCTGACATAAGGCCAGCCTGTATCTTTTTACCGTACAACCGATCACTTCGGAACGGCCTCCTTATTTTTGTAAACTTGAAATCGATCTCTTAATGACTACTCGAATCGGCATGACCGAGACTGAACTCGTGCAATCCTGTTTGAAAAATGACAGGATGGCCCAAAAAGAACTTTACGAAAAGTACAAAAAGGCGATGTACACATTATCCTATCGCGTGACTGGTGATTTCGAATCGGCCAACGACGTGTTGCAGGAGGCCTTTTTAAAAGTCTTTCGGGGGCTGCCGGCATTTAGGGGTGAAAGCACTTTAGGAGCTTGGATAAAAACCATAGTGGTGCGAACGGCATACAGCAAATTGAGAAAAGAAAAACAGTTTTTTGAACCGATAGAAAATGTTCCTGTTGCCGGACATGTAGATTGGGGGCACCACCTTGATGCAGAGTACCTCGAAAAAGCGATTCTTTCCCTTCCCGAAGGTTACCGCACGGTTTTCACCCTCATTGAAATAGAGGGGTACGCTCATAAGGAAGTAGCAAAATTGCTGGGTATTTCAGAGGGCACCTCCAAATCGCAGTTATTTTATTCTAAAAGGAAACTGCGGGAGATATTGAAAAAGGAAGGTATTGACCAGTCACGATGAGCCAGGTATCAGCAAATACAATATAGTTAGAAAGGATGAAAGAGATAAATAAAAAGACGTTAATCGAGGCCTTGTCAACCTTGCCCGAGTACGAGCCACCTGCCTCCCTTTGGGACTCTATGGGCTATCAAATGGGGGCGGAGGAATGGATGGAGGGGGGGAACCTGACAGCTTTGCCCGAGAACAAGCCACCGGACTCCGTTG
>CAZPHZ010000038.1:0-13563 GCA_964586035.1 uncultured Saprospiraceae bacterium | reverse complement strand
CGCACTTGCGGCAACGCCGGAACGTGGCATCTGAATCTTCCCGGCAAAAGTATTTTTTTATTAAAATTCACAACCTTAGATGGCCGGACTCAAACTTTAAAAGTCGTGTACTGATGCGATGGGAAAACCCACTATTTAGACAAATCGTTTTGAACGTATCATAATGACTTTGAAATCAAGAATGACATTTCCGCGCAAATTTATTTGTGGGTTGAAAATCAAACGGATAAGCACAGAACCGTTTTAACGGTTTTCTGATACCAAACAACGTCTAAGAACCCAAAAAGCGAAAGGAGGCAATTTCATCCTTTCACCATTTTGGGTGTCCGTTTTGCTTATCAGTTTTTGTAAAAACGCTCCCTCTGCAACACCCTTCCCTCCGATTCATAGGTGATGAAATAAAGGCCGGGGGGCAATTCCCAGATATTGAGATTCAGCGAAGGATTGCTGCCCTTCTCCATTTTAAGAAGTGCGTTGCCGAAGGAATCCCAAAGCCGCACAAAACTTTGATTGTCATGCAGTTCTGAACCAAAATCTACCCGGAGATGATCAGAAGCCGGGTTGGGCATGACGGCAAACATTTTTTTGTTAAGCTTTTCCCCTTGTTTCACCGCACCCGCAAAAAACGGGTCGACAACGGGGTCGGAAGAGTTGTTCACTGATGGCGGATCATCTCCACAGTCAATGAGCTCCCCGGAATAATTACCGGAATATTCGTAAAATCCCACTTCAGCATTTCCGAAATCTATCACAGACAAATCGTTGCCGGGATTGCTGTAGAATGAATTCGGAAGTTGGTCAAATGGATCAATTCCATTTTCAATTAATTCAGGTTGGGCTATATTATCTCCCATCACTTTAACAGTGAACAGCAAAGTCTCTTCGCCATTTACGTATGTAATTTGAGGGACATCCGTTAAAAGTCCAATAGAGTAATAAGCCTCATTAGGAGCTTCTTCAGGGCCAATGGCCATGTTAATGATTTCCCAGGTTCCGCTAACGCTGATAACATCCAAAAATACAGCATCGACAGGTACTATCATTGTCACCTGCCCTGAACCGGTAATGGTATTAAGACTAAGTGGCTGATCCATGCAGGGCTGCACATACACTCCAAAGCGTTGTGGCTCTGGCATCGGCTTTACGGTAAAATACAGCTGTGCTGAGATTCCATTGGCCAGGATGGCCAATAGCATGGTGACGAAAAATTTTAATTTTTTCATTTGCTTTTGGTTAAATGTGAAAAGAATGGGAGGAAATTAAATTAAAGGGGAGACTTAATCAATTTGCAAGTAATATGCCAGTGAATCACGCAGCCGTTTTCAACGGAAAAAGGAATCCGGT
The DNA here is from genome assembly GCA_964586035.1 of uncultured Saprospiraceae bacterium. Taxonomy (GTDB): domain Bacteria; phylum Bacteroidota; class Bacteroidia; order Chitinophagales; family Saprospiraceae; genus UBA6168. The sequence continues at coordinate 12,219 of CAZPHZ010000038.1, read as the reverse complement.
TGCCCAAATATTTTATTAACAACTTCCGCAACGTCTGAGCGAAGACAGCAAACCCTTATCTTCGCCTTTCTAACACTATGAAAAAACAACCGCATATGAAGACCCTTACTTTCTTTAATGGCGACACTATGCCCGCCTTGGGCCTCGGCACCTGGAAGTCGAACAAAGACGAAGTTTACCACGCAGTGCGGTCGGCCCTACAGGCAGGATACCGCCACATCGACTGCGCTGCCATTTATCTGAACGAAGCTGAAATCGGACGGGCGCTCGCCGATACGTTCAAGGCCGGGGAGCTGAAAAGAGAGGAACTCTGGATCACTTCCAAGCTGTGGAACTCGTCACACCGGAGGCAGGATGTGCAGCCTGCATTGGAAAAAACACTGGCAGAATTGCAGCTCTCATATCTCGACCTGTACCTCATACACTGGCCGGTTGTTTTGAAGCCGGGCGTGGTTTTCCAAACTTCTGCCGATGATTTCGTCAGCCTTGACGAAGTGCCCGTTTCGGAAACGTGGGAGGGTATGGAGGCATGTCTGAAGGCAGGACTTTGCCGCCATATTGGCGTGGCAAATTTCAGTATTGCGAAGCTAAAAAAACTCCTGGCCACCGCCCAACACCCGCCCGAAAACAACCAGATAGAAATGCATCCCCTGCTGCCACAAAACGACATGCTGGACTTTTGCCGCAGCCAAAACATCACCCTGACGGCCTATTCGCCCCTCGGCTCGAAAGACAGGCCGCCTCATTTCAAAGCAGCAGATGAGCCCGATTTGTTCGGCCACCCTGTTATTACCGGCATCGCCAAAAAGCGTAGCTGCAGGCCTGCTCAAGTGCTCATTGCATGGGCCATTGCCCGCGGTACGGCCGTCATCCCCAAATCGGTGAATCCCGGAAGAATACGGCAAAACCTGGAGGCTGCAACGATTCAACTCACTGCAAAAGACATTGCGGACATCGCCGGTATCGGGCAACGCTACCGGTTCATCAACGGCGCTTTCTGGACGGGAGAAGGCACTCCCTACACCATGGAGAATTTATGGGATGAAGAGGTCTAACGGCTCGACCAATAGCCGCTCAAATCGTCGATATTTTCCTGGAAGAAAAGCTGGTAGTTGGTGAGGTCGAAAGCACAGAGATGGCCCATACCGGGCAAGTGTTTTGCAAAGCACCCCCCATCGATATCAAGGACGGGAAGCCGGAAGAGGTTGTCGAGCATGGCCTGAATTCTCCGTTTAGCAGTGGGAGTATGGCCATGAATAATGATGCGCCCGCGGAGCCAGTCGTGGTCAATATGGCTGTACCAATTTCTCAGATAAATCATATCATCTGATGGTTTCAGCGGGTCATTGTTATAAAAATCCAGCCCGGCGTGCACCAATATAAAATCGTCTACTTGAAAATACCAGTCGAGGTTTTCAAAAAAAGCGAGGTAATGCCGGGGAATATCGGCGGCAACATTTGCACCAAAGCTCTCTAATGTTTGCCTCCCCCCCCAACTGTCCACCCAGTTGATGAAATCCTGCGTGTTTTTGAGCGAATCGAGTAGCATTTGCTCGTGGTTGCCGCGAAGGCAATATACAGTGTGTCCCATTTCCCTCATCTCAAAAATCGTGTCGAGCACGGCTTTTGAGCCGGGGCCCCGGTCCACGAAATCGCCGAGGAGGTAAAGTTCATCCTCAGAGGAAAGATTGAGCTGGCCGAGCAATGCTGAAAAGCTGCGATAGCATCCGTGAATGTCCGATATGGCGATTTTTCGCATGGCGTAAAAGTAATCAGAGTCCACAAAATCCGGTTGCGCACAAAAATGATAACTTTGCGCGCCTTCGGCGCAACGCCGGAATTTGAAAAATTGACCGATATTTTATGAACATTACCGGCATCATACAAAACGGCGTTATCGCCGCAGTGAAAGACCTATATGGCACAGAAATCACTGCGGAACAAATCACGATGAACGTAACGCGGAAAGAGTTTGAAGGTGACTACACCGTGGTGACGTTTTCCTTTGCACCCATCGCCAAAAAGAAACCCGGCGACATCGCCACAGAACTGGGGGAATATCTCGTGAAAAACGTACCCGAACTGGCAGGATACAACGTCATTCAGGGGTTTCTGAATCTGGCAGTCGCCGAAAGTTACTGGCGTGATTTTTTGCTCGGAATGGCCCCTGATGAAAACTTTGGCAGGTACAGCGGCCAACCTCGTGGCAAGGTGATGATAGAATACTGCTCGCCCAACACCAACAAGCCGCTCCACCTCGGACACATCCGCAACATACTGCTCGGCTGGTCGTGCTCGCAACTTTACGAAGCTGCGGGGTACGAAGTGGTGAAGGTGCAAATAGTCAACGACCGTGGAATTGCCATTTGCAAAAGCATGTTGGCCTGGCAAAAATGGAGCGGTGGCTCCACCCCGGAAAGCACTGGCACCAAAAGCGACCACTTCGTCGGCGACTATTACGTGCTTTTCGAGCAGAAATTTCAAGAGGAATACCGCAGCTGGCAGATGTCGGCGGACGGGGAAATGGTTTTTGATGAAAAATCAAAAGACGGCCAGACCAAAGAGGCTTTTTTCAAAAGTTTTAAAAACACCTACTTCAACAAGTACAGCGCTCTCGGTCATGAGGCCCGTGAGATGTTGCAGCGTTGGGAGGCCCACCACCCCGCCACCCTCGAACTCTGGGAAAAAATGAACGGCTGGGTGTACGCCGGATTCGGGGAAACCTACCAAAAACTCGGCGTGGGATTCGACAAATACTACCACGAAAGCGAAACCTACCTACTCGGCAAAGATGCCGTAGAAAAGGGCCTTGCCAGCGGCATTTTTTACAAAAAAGACGACGGCAGCGTGTGGGTGGACCTCACCGATGCCGGTCTCGACCAGAAGGTGCTGCTGCGCAGCGATGGCACCTCCGTCTATATCACGCAGGACATCGGCACAGCACAGGTACGCTACCGGGATTACGGTTGCGACCGCATGGTGTACGTGGTGGCCGACGAGCAGAACTACCATTTCCAGGTGCTTTTCGAGATTTTGAAAAGGTTGAACGAGCCTTTTGCCGATGGTCTTTATCACCTCAACTACGGCATGGTGGACCTGCCTTCCGGCAAAATGAAGAGCCGCGAGGGCACCGTGGTGGATGCCGACGACCTCATCGCAGAGGTGGTCGCCGAAGCTTGGGCCGCCGCCAAAGAACGCGGGGAAATAGCGGGTTTGGATAAAGCAGAACAAGAGGAAATTATTCACAAAATTGCCCTCGCTGCACTCAAGTTTCACATCATCAAAGTGGCTCCCAAAAAGCGCATGGTCTTCGACCCCAAAGAGAGCGTGGACTTGCAAGGTCAGACCGGCCCTTATGTGCAAAATGCCTACGTGCGTATCCGGTCGGTGCTCCGCAAAGCAGGTGAACTGCCTGCTGCCGGAGCTGGAAAATACGAGAACCTTGAAACGCAGGAAAAGGCGCTGGTACAGCAACTTTACGGATTTCCGGAATTAGTGCTGACCGCAGCAGAGACTTACGACCCCTCCTCGATTGCCAATTTCTGTTACGACCTGGCCAAGGCCTTCCACAAATTTTATACGGACTACTCCATCCTTAAGGCTGATTCAGAGGAGGCCCGGGCATTCCGGCTTGCCCTGAGCAGCGCCATCGGCAACGTGCTGCGCACGGGCATGGGGCTGTTGGGCATCGAAATGCCGGAGCGGATGTGAAACCATCCGCCGGGGAATGCAGTTTAGAACTCTATTGAAATCCGAAATTCAGCAATAATGAAACCTGAAATGAAAGAAAATGACCCTCTCAATTTCATCGAGGAAATCATCGAAAAAGACATTGCCGAAGGCAAACACGGTGGCCGCGTGCACACCCGCTTCCCGCCGGAACCCAACGGTTACCTGCACATTGGTCACGCCAAGGCGATCTGCCTCAATTTTGGCCTCGCAAAAAAATACAACGGCAAGTGTAACCTCCGTTTCGACGACACCAATCCCGTCACTGAAGAAACGGAGTATGTGGAAAGCATCGAGAACGACATTCGCTGGCTCGGCTTCGAGTGGGACAGCCTTCACTTTTCTTCCGATTATTTTGACCAACTATATGAGTATGCCGTGAACCTCATCAAGAAAGGCCTGGCTTACGTGGACGACAGCACGGCGGAGGAAATAGCTGAAATGAAAGGCACCCCTACGCATCCCGGAAAAAACAGCCCGTTTCGCGAACGCAGTGTGGAAGAAAACCTCAGTTTGTTTGAACGCATGAAACAAGGGGAATTTGAAGAAGGTAGCCGTGCATTACGAGCTAAAATTGATATGGCTTCGCCCAACATGATCATGCGCGACCCGGTGCTCTACCGAATCAAGTATGCCCACCACCATCGCACCGGGAACAAATGGTGCATTTACCCACTGTACGACATGGCCCACGGACAAAGCGACAGCATCGAGGGCATCACGCATTCCATTTGCACGCTGGAGTTCATGCCCCATCGCGAGCTATATGACTGGTGCATCGATAAATTGGAGATTTTCCCCTCTAAACAATACGAGTTTGCGCGGCTCAACCTGAGCTACACCATCATGTCTAAACGGAAACTCTTGCAACTGGTCAACGAAAAATTTGTGAACGGCTGGGACGACCCCCGCATGCCCACTATCTCGGGAATGCGCCGCCGCGGGTACACGGCAGCAGCTATCCGAAACTTTGCCACCAGGGTGGGCATTGCAAAGCGGGAAAATATGATAGATATTGGCTTGCTGGAATTTTGCGTGCGTGAAGATTTGAATAAATTGGCCACCCGCGTAATGGCCGTTCTAGAACCATTGAAAGTGGTCATTACAAACTATCCTGAAGGTAAAACTGAATTCCTCGGAACAGTGAATAACCCCGAAGACCCCGATGCAGGAAGTCGTGAATTGCCATTCGGCCGGGAATTGTGGATAGAACAGGGCGACTTTATGGAAGAACCACCCAAGAAATTCTACCGCCTGAAACCGGGCGGACTTGCCCGGCTCAAAAGCGCCTATATCATTCGATGCGACGAGGTGGTTAAAGATGGCTCCGGTAAAATCAGCGCGTTGCGCTGCACCTATTTTCCAGACTCGAAGAGTGGAGAAGACACCTCCGGCCTCAAGCCTAAAACCACAATTCACTGGGTATCTGCGGCGCATGCTGTGGCCGGCGAAGTGCGGCTGTATGACCGCCTGCTGATGGTGGAAAATGCTGCTGAAGACCCCCGCGATTTTAAGGAATTGCTCAACCCGTCTTCATTAGAAGTAAAAACTGCCTGGCTGGAACCCAGTCTCGCCGGTGCCACCACCGGCCAATATTACCAGTTCATGCGCATTGGCTATTTCACTCCCGACGCGGATAGCACCTCTGAAAATCAGGTGTTCAACAGAACCGTCACTTTACGTGACGCGTGGGCGAAGATTTCGAGAAAGTAATTGAGAGTTGAGAATGCAGAATTGGGGACAGAATAATGAGAAGCGGGGATTTGCAACAGTTGCAAATCCCCGCTTCTCATTGTTCATTTCTAATTGTTCATTGATGTTCACCACCACTTATGGAGGATAATTATCTTTTGCGTGCCATTGGGCAGAGTCACAAGGGCTTTGCGGCTGCATTCGCCCTCACCGCAATTGATGATTACGGTTTTGTCTTCAACCGTCATTGATTTCACGCCGGCCACGATCCAGGGACAGCTTCTTTTTTTCACCAATGGGGTAATAATTTCCACAGTGTAGGCTTTGCCGTTTCTGGTAACGCCGTTGGATCCACCGGTTATTTCAAAGATGTCGTCGTAATGAGGGGGGGTATTGCCTCCTGCCACTTGCGTCATGGTGTGGTCTGCTTCCCAGGTAGCCACGTCTCCATTTGGAAAGGTAATTTGGCCTCCGGTTACCGTGCGGTTAAAGGTAACGTTATTGTTGGCATCGTAGCCGAGGTTTGTGAGAGTTTTTGTTCCCTCGATTTGGGCGTCGTCGATGGAGAAGTCCACAAAAGTAACGGTGCGGACCGCACCTTCGTTTTTCATGGTGTCGGAAACAGTGACAACAATTTGGCCTTTGCGGATGCGTCCGTTGGGACCTTCGCATCCGTCGGTTCCGAAGTCGATGGTAACGGTGCGGGGATAAGTGCCGTCGTCGGGTTCAACAGTGACAATAGGGCAGTCATTGCCTCCACTGCGGGTATCGATAGCTTCATCTACTTGGTTGCTCACGTCTTCGTAGAGGTCGGAGACGGTTGTTTGGTCTTCACTGGCTGCCAGTTGCTGATCGGAATTGTTGGTCAGGTCAGTTGTAGTGTCTTTGTTGCAGGCAGTTAGAAAAAGTCCTGCAAACAGGATGGTCGAAAATAGCCATTTGATGGTCTTCATAATTGAAATATTTTTTTGGTTGGAAATAATGTTTTTTCGCTGGCAATTCCCGGAGGTGCACCTCTTCGAACTGCTGGCAGAAATGAATCTTGTAGTATCGTTTTACGGGCACATAGACTGGGTCATGTTCTGATGGTTTAACGATTTTGAAAAAAAAATCCCTCCTTTCGTAAAAAAAAGAACGTTTCAATAAAAAAAACCGGTTCCGTCATTTCGACGAAACCGGTTTTCATTTTACCTGGTTGCTGTATCAGACGACGTGTGTGCCATCTGCCCCCACATCATGGGAAAATACCCATGCTTTGGTAATCCTGTCCAATTAGCGTGACGGCGTTCACGAATGCGGCCGTCCGCATGTCGATGTTTTTGCGCTCCATGATTTCATGGGTCACATTGTATGCATTGATCATGGTTTCTTCCAACCCTGAGCGCACGAGGTCGATTTCATCGGCGCCTTTAGCTATTCTGCGGACGATATCCTGCGGCACTTTTTTACCAAGCATCTCTCCAAACATGTCAATCAGCCGCTCGGTGGATTTGGCCTCATAGCGCTTATCCATACGGCCGAAACGCATGTGCGAAAGATTCTTCAACCACTCGAAATAGGAGACCGTCACACCGCCGGCGTTGAGGTACATGTCGGGAATGATGAGTTTTCCGTTTTTCAACAAAATCTCTTCGGCAGCCGAAGAGATGGGACCGTTGGCAGCTTCGGCGATAATGGTCGCTTTGATGCGGCTAGCATTGGTGTAGTTGATCTGGTCTTCCAGAGCGGCTGGAATCAACACATCGCATTCCAATTCCAGAACTTTATTGCGGTCCTCTTTGCCTGATTTCTTGGCGTCCTCATAATTCATGATGGAGCCTGTTTCCCTTTTCACCTCGATGAGTTTCTGTATGTCGAGGCCCTTTTCATTGTAAATAAACCCATCCGCTTCACCCACGGCGATGATGATGGCATCGCCCTCATCTTGAGAAATCTGGGCAGAAAACGAACCGACATTACCAAGCCCCTGCACAACTATCTTTTTCCCTGCAATACCTGGCGTGAGGCCTAGTTTTTTCATATCACGCTCATTGTTGCATGCTTCCTTGAGGCCGTAAAATACTCCGCGGCCTGTGGCTTCAGTTCTGCCACGGATACCGAACTGGGTGACCGGTTTCCCGGTTACGCAGCCGGCGGCATCGAGTTCATTTTCCCGCAGCGTGCGGTAGGTGTCATAAATCCAGGCCATTTCGCGCTGGCCCGTGCCGTAGTCGGGTGCCGGCACGTCAATGGATGGACCGATAAAGTTGCGGCGCACCAACTCATATGTATAACGGCGAGTAATTTTCTCCAAGTCTTCCGCTGAATATTCCCAGGGATTGATTTTTACCCCGCCTTTGGCACCGCCAAAAGGCACGTGCACGATGGCGCATTTGTAAGACATAAGGGTAGCCAGGGCCATCACTTCGTCCTGGTTCACATGGTTGCTGTAACGAATTCCACCTTTAGTGGGCAGGCGGTGGTGGCTGTGTTGAACACGGTAAGCTTCAATTACCCTGACCTCTGGATCGCCCGTTTCCCGGTTGGTTATTTTAATGGGAAACTGGATGGCATACACGGCATTGCACACCTTGATCTGGTTGAGCAGGCCTCTTTCGAGGCCAGTGTAGGGGGCAGCTTTTTCAAAGAAATTATCAACCGTTTGATAAAAGCTGACCGGCTTTGTTTGTTTAGTCATGACTATGTATTTGGTTCTCCAATTTGGTGAGTTTTCGGTCCAGATGTATCAGAAAAAAAACGATTCCGGTAAATATCACTGCAATGACCGCCAAAACCACATACATTTTTCCCATGCTGCGCATGAAATCGGCCTCATTTTGTGCCAACATCCCAGACAGAGGAATGACGCAAATGAAGAGGGTGGTGATTGCTTTGAATGTTATGCGTTTCATGTTTTCTTAGATTGATGGATACCCGTCCCAAAAAAACGGCGCAAAGGTCGCTCAATAATTCAGTAAAGGCAAAAATTGATTGCTAAATAACTACGGTCAGAAAAATCATTTATCTCCTATTATGAATAGCTCTGGAATTTATCTAAAAGCGCCTCCTGCATCCGGGCCGTCCGGAAGACAATTTGTGCGATCCACACACCCAATAAAGTCCAACCAATTATGGCAGGATAAAATACCATGCGCATGGTATTGTCTAAATCCTGGCTGCCGAAAGCGATGTTGCCGCCCGCTCCGGGGTGCAGGCTGTCAGTGAGTTTGGGAATGACGTACAGCAGGGGAATCAGTGTGGAAAATGCGAAAATATTGTATACGGCGCTGATGCGGGCTTTTTTCTCGGGGTCTTCGAAAGAGGCGCGCAGCACAAAATAAGCTCCATAGATGAGCAGGCCCACAGCGGTCATGTTTTGTTTAACGTCCCAGCTCCAAAATGCCCCCCAGGTATACTTCGCCCAAATGGCTCCTGTGACGAGGCCGAGCATGCCGAACAAGATTCCGGCGGTGGTCAATGAAGCAGCGTGTTGGTCGTTTGCCGTGTCGAAACTTCGCAGGTATTTAACACTGTAAACCACCGCAGCGATGAATAATATAAACATGGCAAACCAAAGCGGCACATGGAAATAGGTGTTGCGGATGGTTTCTCCCAAAATATTGCGAAACGGGAAAGTCATGCTCTCCTTTACATGCAGGTTGGTAATTTCATCGTTTTGCCAGGCCGCTTCCCCCTCCTCAGGGGCAATGGTATCCTGCGAGACCGACACCGCTCCGGGATACACCGAGGCCCCGTCCACCGGGCTATCGATGAGCAGGGTGAAATCCTTTACTTTTCTATCGTAGGGCAAAAACGGCGGAATGGTGAAAGTGAGCTTGATCTCCCGGTCATTGACCACCTCGATGTTTTTGGCGGCAATGGCCCTGTCAGCATCCATCTTCAACCAGGCCCGCAGGTGCTCCTTTTTTTTGGTGTAAAAAGAGTTGTATCCTTTTGCGTAGAGTGTAACTTCCTGGCCTGTGTGCAGCCCAGCCGGCGTCACTTCTGTAATGCCTGTTTTCAGCGGCGTGAGCAAGCCCATCGTAAACGTGTACAGCAGCAGCAAAACGCCGAGTGCCTTCCACCAGTATCTCGAAAATAACGATGATTTCGATTCCATATCTTTAATAGAATTTTCCACTTCCAAAATATTCATTGCGAGGTAAGGCGCAAAAGCACAAAAAACAATGTCCCCATCATTTACTCATTCAGAATTCTCAATTCTCAATTCTCAATTCTCAATTCTTAATTCTCAATTCTCAATTCTTAATTCTCAATCATCAGTCCCTCCAAAGATAAGGAAACAGCACCAGCCCCAGTGCAATCAATATCAAATCAACGGCGGCCAGCAGCATGATGTCACTGTTGATCATAGTGCCTTTTAAAAAGCCCAGCGCATGAGCAGACAAATTGACCAGGACCAACAAAATGGGGATGATCACTGGAAAACTGAGGATGGCCATAAGCGTACTGTTATTGTCCGCTTTTGCAGCAATGGCACTCACAAAGGTAAAGGTAACCGAGAACCCTAGCCCCCCTAATACTATCGCCAAGGCGAAATATACCGCATCTTCCACCGGGTTGCCCGCCACAAAAGCCAGCGCCCCGTAGGTGAGCAGCCCCAGCAAAAGTAACAGGGCCGCATTGTAAATCATTTTTGACAGCAGAATGGCGAGTGGGTTGACGAGTTGGTAATAGTACAACTGCCTCCGTCCGCTTTCCTGCACAAAGCTTTTAACCACTGCATTGATGGAGGTGAACAACATGATGATCCAGTACAGCACGTTCCACACCTGCGGGCTCACCCGTTGAAAAGAAATATAAATGATGAACACCGTGCTCAGCACATACAGCAGGATGCCACTGATGGCGTACTTCTGCCGCCACTCCAAGGTGAATTCCTTCTTAAACAGGAATAGTATTTCTTTGAATAAACTCATCTCCTGTTTTTGAGGGACGCGTCCCTGAGCAACTCTGCAAAGCGCCACGCCTCCTCGAAGCGGTTGTACATCGGCACCGGTGCCACGCGGATGACATTCGGCTCGCGCCAGTCGGCGATAACGCCGTTTTCCGTCAGGTATTCAAACAGTTTTTTACCACCGGCCCCCGTGAGAATGGAAAGTTGACACCCCCGTTGAGCCGGGTCTTCCGGTGTGATGATATTAAAACTACTGCCAACTGCAGACTGCGGACTCCCGGAAGCAAGGTCTTTTATCAGAAACTCCAGATAGCCGGTCAGCAAAAGCGACTTTGCGCGCAGCGCCTCCATGCCGGCCTCCTCAAACATGTCGAGGCTCACCTTGTGAGGCGCACAGGCGAATATTTGAGCGTTGCTGAGCTGCCAACCGGCAGCACCGGGCATGGGCCGGAAGCCCTTTTTCATCAAAAAGCGATGCTCCTCGTCGTGGCCCCACCAGCCGCCGAAGCGCGGCAGGGCAGCATTGTTCCCGTTTTTTTCGTGGACAAAAATGCCGCTTGGCCCGCCGGGGCCCGAATTGAGGTATTTGTAGCTGCACCAGCAGGCGAAATCCGCACCCCAGTCGTGTAGTTGCAGCGGCACATTGCCGGCGGCGTGTGCCAGGTCGAAACCTGCGTAAGCGCCCACCCGATGTGCGGCTTCTGTAATTGCTTTCAGGTCGTAAAACTGGCCCGTGTAATAATTCACCCCGCCGAACATGACGGTGGCCGTTTGCTCGCCATGCTTTTCGATGGTGGCGACGATGTCCTCGGTGCGCAGGGTTTCTTCCTCTTCCCGCGGGGCTACCTCCACGATGGCGTCAGCGGGGTCGAAGCCGTGCCACCTCACCTGGGTTTCCATGGCATACTGGTCGGATGGGAAAGCCCCCGCCTCCATGATGATTTTGTAACGCTCTTTGGTTGGCCGGTAAAACGAAACCATGAGGAGGTGCAGGTTGGTGGTCAGGGTATTCATCACCACGACCTCTTCCGGCATAGCCCCCACGATGCGGGCCGACTGTTTTTGTAAAAACTTGTGGTAATACATCCACGGCATGTCGCCGCGGAAATGGCCCTCCACGGCGTGCTCCCGCCAATGGTTCAGTTCATGCTCCAATGCTGCCGCCACGCCTTTCGGCTGGAGGCCGAGCGAATTTCCACAAAGGTAAATCGTCTCTTTTCCCTTGTGTTTCGGGAAATAAAATTCCGAGCGGTATTTGCCCAGCGGATCTGCTTTGTCAAGCTGCCGGGCAAAACTCAATGTATTTTGAAATTGCGTCGTCATTCAATACGGGATAAAAGGTAAAACAGGCCCATTTGAAAAGGCGTCGCAAGGTAGGAAGTTTGGCGGAATTGGGGGTTCATCCGGACGGATGAAGTAAGTTTTCAGAAACTATCTAATGTCTCAAAATCAGGTCTTTCACCGTCTGCCAGCCTTTGTCCACCAGATGGTTGATGTCGGGAGAAACCCTGAAAAATATGATAAGTCCACCAAACACCGCCGTCAGCACTGTTGCCTTCAGCGCCGCATCAAAAACGGGCCAGCCCGGTTCGGGGAGAAAAATTGCCGCTGCGTAAGCTGCTGCTGCCATTAAAACAGCCATTGCAGAACCTTTGGTGAAAGGTTGCATTTTCAGCTTCCAAATCAGAATGACAAACTTCATCAGGTTGAATAAAAACAGTGAAATAAGCAGAGCCAGCGCTGCCCCGATGAGGCCGTATTGGGGGATGAGCACGAGATTAGCCGTCACGTGTACCACCGCCATGAAGAGGATGAGGGAGAAATTGCGCCGATAGAATTTCGAGAAGCTGATGATTGTGGTATTTCCTCTGGTGGCCACGTCAATCCGCGCGCGCTGCCAG
>CAZPHZ010000037.1:0-13605 GCA_964586035.1 uncultured Saprospiraceae bacterium | reverse complement strand
GCAAGATAATTATCGGGTATGCGGCTAACCCACACGATTTCAAATAGAGCCAATTTATCTTTACTACGAAAATATTCGTAGGAAAACTTGCTTTTACGAAATTGTTCGTATAAACTTGCACTACGAAACTCATCGTACACTTTCTGGACGAAAAACAGGTCCCTTAAAAGAGAAAAAATGTCAGAAAATAAATTACCAAGGCCCACCGGAGCCGAGCTTCAAATACTGCAACTGTTGTGGGAATACGGCCCCAACCCGGTGCGATTCATCAACGAAAAATTGAACAAGAAAAGGGAAATTGGATACACCACCACCCTGAAACTGTTGCAAATCATGCATGAAAAAGGCCTTGTACAGCGCAACACCAACTCTCGCAGCCACATTTACGAAGCCATACTTTCGATGGAGGAAACTCAACAAAGTCTGCTCGAAAATTTCGTTGACAAAGTGTTTAGTGGTTCCGCCATGAGCTTGGTGTTGCAAGCCCTCGGCAATAATAAAGCCTCAAAAGCCGAGCTCGATGAAATAAAAGCAATGATAGAAAAAATGGAAGAACAGTAGCCTGGCCCACTTCCTTACAATCAATAAAGCGCTAAACAAAAGTGTATGACTACTGCGCCACTGGAAACTGCCCTTGCGCTTGTTTTTCAGATAACTGTCAGGTTTAGAAAGATTAGATGGTGTTGAACGCAACAAACTTCTCAATCTGAATGGCCCCACAAATTTGCAAGTACTCCAATCATAAAAGATATGGATTTTACAACTCAATTATTTTCGGAAAATACTCTTAACGCCATCGGATGGACGGTCTTGCATTCATTTTGGCAGGCCTTTGTAGTGGCGCTGATACTTTCTGCCTATCTTCTTGGATTGAAAAATCAAAATGCACAGAAACGGTACTTCGCTAGCTTTTTAGCACTTGGGATAACGATGGTTTTGGCTGTCTTCACCTTTTGCTGGCTTTTATCAAAAGTAGAAATGGCACCCGTGGTAACTTCCGGGATATTTACTGGCAGTGAAGTACCAGACCACTATTTCATAAAATATGCTCCATCGGCGTTGACAGATTATTTCAACCGGCATTTGCCGCTCATTGTGACGGTTTGGATGCTGGGTTTGGGGGTTTTTGTTTTGAAAATGATGGGAGGCCTGCTTTACATTCAGCGGCTAAAGCATCACCGCAACTGGCCTTTGGCGGAACATTGGCAAAGGCAACTAAAAAATCTTGGCGACCGGTTGGGTCTTGAAAAGGCCGTGCGGCTGGCCGAGTCGGCCCTCGTACATACCCCTGTGGTAGCGGGTTGGCTCAAGCCCGTTATCCTGCTGCCCATTGGGGCAATAAACAATCTGTCAACGGAACAAGTGGAAGCAATTCTCTCCCACGAATTGGCTCATATTTACCGCCACGATTACTTACTAAACCTGTTGCAATCAGTCATAGAATTCCTGCTTTATTTCAACCCGGCCGTATGGTGGATTTCCTCCAACATACGTAACGAAAGGGAGAATTGCTGCGACGACCTCGCAGTCAGCCTTTGCGGCGACTCCATGGCCTATGCCAAAGGGTTGGTTTCACTTCAGGAAATGCGGTGGGCAACCCCCGGATTTGCCATGCCGTTTTTGCGAAGCAAAGGTCAGTTACTCAACCGCATCAAAAGAATCTTGGAATCATCACCATCTAAATCTAATGCTATGGAAAAGTTATCAGCCACCTTTCTCTTGCTTGCCGCCGTACTCATGTTGTCGATGCAAGCTGGCACACGTTCAGGCAATACTGAGAACCAGTTTGCCATCGGCGAAACCCCTTGGGCAATGCCCGAAGGGCAGGCCGCTTTTGCAGAATTCGTTACCCTGCCTCAGGTAGCAGCTGACACCTTGCCCAAGGCCAAAAACAAAACCATGTTTCACCGCCAGAACGACGACGGCGATGTGGAAATCGTCGTTGAAAACCACAAAATAACTTCCCTTAAAATCAACGGAGAGGAAATCCCGAAAGAGCGCTACGGCGAGTACACAGATTTGGCAGAGGAACTTCTCCATGAAGTGGAAACCATTCCCGGCACACCACTGCCTCCCGAACCACCATTGCCTCCTGCTCCACCCGCTTTTGAGGAACCTCCCACGGCTCCAATGCCTCCTGCCCCTCCAACAGCACCAACTGCTCCACAGATTTATACGGAGAAAAAAACGAGCAAAATCATCACCCGGCAGGATGGGAAAAACACGACTTTACTCATTGAATCTGAGCGCGGCGCAGAGCCTGTTGAAATAAAAATAAAAAACGGCAAGAAGCGCAAAATAACCGTCAACGGGAAAAAACTGAAAAGAAGGAAAAGGGGTAAAACCGAGGAAATTATCATCGAACAAGAAGTAGAGGACAATTTGCCGGGGTATATATTCTTAGATGGCGACGGCGTTTACCATGTAGACGGCGGGTATTCCAATCATAACCCCCGGTTGCTTTTTTCTCCAGAAGAAAATGAACTGGTAACATCCCGTCTGGAATTTGCTGTCCCCAATACAGAAGGAGTATACAAATTTCATTGTGGCAAAGATTTCCATTTCAATGGGAACGAAGACACTGACAAAGTACTCGATGAATTGAGGCAAAAACTTGAGGAGCAGGGTTCCACACGGGAAGAATTAGACCGCTATATCGAAAATTTGAGCAAATACATGGTTGAGTCGCAGTCAAAAAAAATGGGAAAATTGCACACAGAAATGGAAGTAGAAAAGGACGCTATGAGGGAGTACAACGAACAGCAGTACGACGTTTACAGGGATCAAATCAGTGAATTAATAGAGCAGCAGCGGGAGATGCAAAACCAGCACAGGGAATTGATAGGACATCGGAGGGCTGCAATAGAAGAATACAAACGGGAATTGGAAAAAGTGAAAAAGCAGAAATCGACACGACGCATCAGCAGCAGTAAGGCGCAATAGATTATCCTCCCGGGAAAAGAGATACTTCAGTTTTTAAAAAAAAGGCTTCAGATACAGGAAACTGCCCGAAGCCTTTTATTTTTTTTCAGAAATGGCGGATTCAAATGAATCGCTCCAAATGATTGCCAACCAAAGCTTTCAAAGATTCAAGCGCAAGCGCTTTTGATTCCTTGGCGCTAAATCCCTCATTCATGTAATAATCTTCAAACAACACCCAAGTCTGGAAATAGGCGATTTTCAATGCCGTGTTCATTTCCTGCAACATAGGGTCGCGGGCCGACCAGGTGTCAATACCCTTCCAAAGGGAATTATTCCAGACTTCCAAGGCCTTGCTTTCCTCGCTCCCAGGTGCTTTTGGGGTGAGGTAAAGGCCGGCGAGATCCGATTGGCTTTGAAGGTCTTTGTCGTCGCCGGTAGAAGCCCCCGAGCAAATATCAAGGCAAATGGCATGGAGTATTTGCACCTCCTCCCATTCCCAAAAACCTCCGCATGTTCCGATTCGCAAATTGCTGCCGTCCCTGTCAGGTTGCGGGCCAAAGGCCTTGAGTGCCGGTGCAGAATGTTTGCGAAAGACCCAACATGGAACCACCAGATTGCCCGGTGTCACTTCATGGAGATACCGAATGTGCAGCAATAGCTGGTCGAGGTCGAAATAAGCATAGGAGGACGTGGGGTCAAACTTCGGGAAAATCGTTTTGCTGCCGGCAAAAGCTTCGATGATGGCCTCATTCATTAGTTGGTTTACATCATCGCTCGCACCGTCATTTGCAAAAAGAAAATATGCGCGATAGGCCTTGGCGATGGGCGCACCGGAAGCTTCGAATCCATCGAGTGCCGTTTGAGGATCCTCCCAAAGAGTATTTATAAAATATTGAAGACTGCCTTGCGGAGCGTCGCCACCACTTTTGGTAAAATGCCTGGACAGGACACGGTATTTTTGAAGTTGGCGGTTGCTGCCTGCGGCAATGGCGAAGGCAGCTTTTGTTCCCTCGCCATAATAACCGTCGAGAGAGCCTTTGTAGGCACCTTCAGCTTTTAGAACTTTTTGCAGTTGAAACGCAGAAGTACGCTTAACATTCGGGCGTATAGCGGGCAGGGTAATAGTAGTGGAGGCCGGCTCATTGGCAGAGGCAATAGCTCCTTGTTTGTCTTTTGAAACGCCTTTCGCCGTAAATTCCCGGCCCGGTTTCGAAGGTGCCAAAATAGCGGCGTCATCGCTCGTGACGGGGGTCTTGGGTTCTTCTTTGGCCACCGTGGGCTTGCCGCTAAAATCGAGCGGTATAAGTGGTTTTTTGATGGCACCGCCCATTTCGAATGCTCCTGCTTCGTGTAACAGGGCATTGTTCACCACTTTGGGAAATGCCTCGGCAAAGCCCATTTCACGAATTCGGGGAAGCTGGTCCCTGGCCGTCTGCTCATCGGGAAAAACGCCCGTGAATATTTTAATATATTTACCATCGAGCAAAACGTAAATCCGCCCCAGCTGCATATATTTTTCCCAGTCGATGGCATCACCGACCGTGAGCGTGGCAAGCTGGACCATATTAGTGGATTTGCCCCCTTTCACATTTAGGTCAGAAACAGAGGAATTTTGGTGCCCTTTGGATTTGAGGATTTCCACAAGGTCACCAGCTTCGCTTTTTGAGGTGTAACCACCGATGAACACTTCGGTATAAATCGAGGGCCGCTCTTTGGCATACACGAACCCAATGTTGTGGAGCGTTGCAAAATCTGCTGGTTTTGGATTTGCAAAGCTGCCGATGCGCACAGTGTACTGCGGCAATGCTTCCTGTGCGCCAACAAAAATGCTGACAAAAAACAGTAGCAGGGTAAAAAGAGAGAACCGATAGTTTAATCTCATGGCGGTTTAGCTTTGGTGAAAAAAATGGGGAGTGGTTTTATTTGAAGTTATTCAAAGCCTTTTAGACTTCTTATGGCACTCCATCGTTATTAACCTTGCAAACACAACTCTTGTTCTGCATAAACAGTTAATCTCAATGATTTTGTAACCTGCTGAAAACCAGCACTCCGCACACTGAACGCAAATGTAAGGCAATTTAATGTTTTAAAAGGAAACAAAAAATTGCATCTAACCCCGGAATCCCTCCCATATCGTTTGGTAATCATATAAAATCGACGCAGGCCTTATAGTATGAGGGAAAACAAAAATATTACGGGTTCGAACCTTTTTTCTAATGGTTACATTATTGGGAAGAACCAAGGAGTTTAATTTTGCGTATGATTCAACGTTACACTTTATCTATCTCAATTTCGGAAACACGTAAATTCTTTTAATCATGACAAGCAATCCATCTAACAAACCGCAGAATCAGAACTTCACACCAATTGCTGTGACGGTGGGCATCATACTGCTCGCTATCATCGGATTTCTCGCCTACAACAACATCAGCAAGGCAAGAGACCTCGAACAGACCGTCTCGGATCTGGAAGAAAGTGAAAAGCTCCGTACAGAACTGGAATCTCAATACAATACGGCATTGGCAGACCTCGATGCTCAGAAAACTACTAACGAAGAACTTGACGCCTTGATAGACCAGCAAAAATCGGAGTTGGAACAGCAAAAGAATAAGATTTCTAAAATGCTGGCCAACAAAGGCAAATTGGACAGGGCTAGAAAAGAAATTAACAACATCAAATCGCAGGTGAGCGAATATTTGGCACAAATTGAAAAACTGAAGGCCGAAAACGAAATGCTCGCTGGTGAAAATGCACAGTTATCAGAAGAAAAGGACCGCATATCCTCCGACCTGAATAGCAAGGTGGCGGAAAATGCTGACCTGCAGTTGAACCAGGCTAAGTTGGTCAGCGAGAAAGATGTACTGACAAGCAAAGTAAACCTCGCCTCCATCATTAAGATGAGAGAAGTAAAGGCCGTTGGCCAAAAGGTAAGGAACAGCGGAAAAATAAAAGACGAAGATAAAGCCAGGAATGTGGACCAGATTAAGGTCTGTTTCACAGCTCTCAGCAACGAAGTCGTGCGGCCAGGTACGGAAAAATTTTACATCCGCATTATCAACCCCATCGGAGAAACACTCGCCGTAGAAGACATGGGCTCCGGGATGATTATGGATAATAAATCGGGAGAAGAAATCCGTTTCACCCAAATGAAGGAGTTGGACTACGGCAATGAAGATGTGCAGTCCTGCTTAGTTTGGGCCCCCACCAATGCATCGTTTATGAAAGGTGAGTACACGGTAGAGGTTTACAATAAAAATTATCCCGCCGGAACAGGCACCTTCAAGCTAAAATAAAGGATAAGCCTTTTTAACTAACCAGAGTGAATGCCGGTCTTCTTCGGAGGGGCGGCATTTCATTTTTTACGCAATGGCAATCCACATCAAAGCACAAAAGTATAGGTGTATTTCAGTATCACGGCCCGGCTATCGCTTCGGGGCAGGTGAGGCCATTCTCGTTGCCGGCCGATACGAAATACCAACCTTCCTTCGGGTTTTGATGGATAGAGGCATTCGGGGTTGGACAAAACTGTAAATTCCGGGAATCCAATGCCGAATAGCCGTGGCAAGTGTGGCCTCACATTTTCTTCTCCTTCCCATGTTTATCGATATACCATTGTAGCCGCTGGCAATCAATCTCCATGCCTATGCTGAAGGCAAGCTGGAAGCCACTCCATTTGAAACCGGGGAAGGCCACCGGCAGGTCGTCCTCGTATTTCCAGTCGCTGTTAAAGTCGAAGTTATAGCCGGCGCTAAGCCCGATGGTGGTGTAATAGCTAAAAGTGGGGATGCGGTATTCGGCGTGCATGCTGACGCCGGGCATGAATTTCCAGGTCGTGAATTTTTTTGTGCGGAGGTTGGAAGCGATGGTGTTGGGCAGGGAAATGCCCACCGGAACTTCTTCGAAGATTTTCAGCACGGTTCTGTTGAACTCGAAATCGAGCGAAGGAAACAGCCGGAAACGCTCTTTGTTAACCACATAAAAATCATAGCCCCACACCAGCCCGTCACTCCGCAGGGTTCTGTTGGTATAGATGGCCTTGTCCGGGTTGTACTGAAGCGCTGTTTCCCGAAGCCCCTGCATCGACCGAAACCCGATATGGGTGCCGTTGTCTTTTCCCGTGGGGTTTCTTTTTATCAGTATGCTCCAGAAAATGGTGTTTTCGTCGAAAGGCTTGATGTAGCTGTCGCTAAGAGCGCTGTTCAGTTTATCGAAGTTGGTGAATATGCCACCGGAGCCTCCCTGAATACTCCAGTCCGGACAATTGGAAATGGGTGGATTCTGGGCTGTGAGAAAATGAAGCGGCAGAAGTAAAATAGTGAAAAGAAGGAACGTTTTCATTATTGAGTTATATTGGTGTAGTAATGAGATGGCGAACCCAATGCAGGTATTGTGATTACAATTTTCAAGCTATAAATGTTTGGGAATGAATATTTCAAAATAGCGATTGTCTTTTAACAAATTTATGAATGACCTTTTATGCGGCTACCTATATCCGAGTTATTGATTATTCAAAATATGACGCCTCTTATTCTTTTCAGAATATACCCAGGCTCCAATGGTTAATATAAAATATAAAAACGCTATCATGAGTAATTGCTCCCATTTATTCACCATTTCATAATAGAGTATCAGCGCGCCTCCTATCGAAAGAATTGCAATTGCCGAAATTGTCAGAATTATTGAAGATCGCGTTTCCTCTCGGATTTTCAAATTGGCTATAGCCATTAATAAAGACACCAACAAAAAGGTAATGCTGCCGAATTCGAGAATAAGTTCCAAGCCTCCAATGAGTATTAAAATGCTTGCCATGCCGGCCATACCTAAAATTGCGTTGACAGGAATATGTTGTTTTCGAATGGAGAATATTTTTGGAAGATATCCATCTTCCGCCAAAACCGCCATTTGCCTCGACGAACCAAATACAGTTCCGCTAATGGCACTGCTCGTTGCGAGGATGGCTCCTAAAATTATGAGGTCAGTTCCTGCCTTGCCAAGCACATCACCCGCACCGGCAGCCAAAGCATATTCCTTATTCTTGACAATCTCTTCTGCGGGAATAGCGAATAACGCTCCCAATGAAATGATTACATAAATTAGAGTCGCCATAAGTATGGCGGAATATATAGCTCGCGGAATATTTTTAGCGGGATTCGCCATTTCGTTTGCGGCATTTATCACCAATTGGAAACCCTCGTAAGCCACGAATGTAATTGATGCTACAATGAGTATATTCAGGACGCCAGATTTTTCAGCATCTATTTTGATACTGTCGAAAAAGGTATCTATATCGGTATTGCTATGTTGCACTAACACCACCGATATGATGGTTAATATCACCAGCTTTGTGTAAACCATGAGGTCTTCTAATTTGCCCATACCATTTACGCTCCAAACATTAATCAATGCGAATACTACGATAATTCCAATAGCCACGGTTTTTCTCGCCCAAATATTATCATTAAATGCCGATTGACTAATTGCATAAGAAGAGAATGTATATGCATATAAGGCCAGCGTACTGATGTACCCAAATATTACAAACCAACCGATAACAGATGCCGGAAAATGAGAATTCGGATATGTCCGCTTATAAAAGGAATAGGTCGCTCCTTCATCTTTATAATAGAGGCCTAATTTCACATAAGAATATCCCGCCATGGCAGCTATCAATCCGCCGATGACAATTGCAACAGGGGTAAGATTGCCGATGAGCGAAACTGATATGCCGAGAATGGTAAATATGCCACCACCTACCATCCCTCCCAAGGCGATGGCTATAAGTTCAGGCAATCCGAGGGCTTTGTTTCTCTTTCTGTGTATATGCAATTGACTATGATATCGTTTCAGTGAAGAGTTTGTGAGCCTGTAAGTTAATAAATGGGAATAACTTTATAAATGTGGTTCTATGTGAAAACGAATGGTGATATATTTCTTTCCAGATGTCCATCTCTTTGAAAATCGTGGCCAGGATGGTCCTCAATTGCCTGGATTACCAACCCCTCCCCCATTTGGGAAACACTATGAAGTCGTGGGAATACATGTTCAAGGTGATTGAGGAATTGATGCAGGTGGAAGGTGGAAAATGAAAACAGAGGGTTACCAAAATTTTCGGTTCAATGTAATTGTTTTCAAGAGTTGTCCTGAGTGATGGCCTGTCATTTCCAATTTCCATGACACTCGTAAAAGGAAATATTTTGGAACACAGGCGGAACTTTAAGCTTGACACCCAATTATCTCAACACGGTCAAATCCCCCTTCACCACCTTTTTTGTGCCGTTGACGAAGCGGACGACGCCGTAATAGACATACACGTCCGAAGGTACTTCCGTCTTTTTTACAGTGCCGTCCCAACCGATATTGTCATTATTGGCTTCGATGCCTGAGCCTTCGTACACCAACTCTCCCCAGCGGTCGAACACGCGTAGCAACTCTATCTCGTCGATGCCTTTACCGAGGATGTAAAACTTGTCGTTGAGGCCGTCATGGTTAGGGCTGAAGGCGTTTGGCACAAGCACACTGAGGATGAGTTCCACATTTATCCAAATGCTGTCCTGATTCTGGCAGCCCATCGTGTCGGTCACGGTGAGAGTGTACAGAATGGTATCGAGCGAGGTAGATACCGGTGAGGAGCAATTTGCGCAACTCAGTGCGGAATCGGGGCTCCATTGGTACAGCAGCGTGGAATCCAGGGTAATAGCCTCAATGAGAAATGAATCACCGCGCTCGATGTCCGCATCGCCGGGAAGGCTCAGATAGATTTCATCGGGCGATCCAATGTCGAAATCCTGCTTTTTCAGACAGCCGTACTCGTCGCTGATAGAAAGTGTGTAAGTGCCGGCAGCCAGATTTTCAAAAGCAGGTAAATCCTGAAATGAGCCCCCATTGAGACTAAACTGCAAGCCAGTAGCATTGCTGAAAATATCGATAGACCCATTGGCTTCGCCAAAACATCGGGCATCCGTCAGGTCGTAGGTGAAAGCAAAATCGGGCACATCCTCAAGCGTGGCCGTGGCCGTGGTAGTGCAACCATTCGCATCGGTCACGGTGACGTTGTAATCGCCAGGAGGCAGGCCGCTGAGCACGTTCTCATTTCCCGCAGGAATACTCCACACGTACGCATAGCCGGGAGCGCCGCCGTTCACGGTGGCCGTCAGGCTGCCACTTTCCGTGCCTGGGCAGGGATGCTGAGCCGCAAGATTGACCTCGATATCAGCGCCCACAGATAGTGCGACAACATGGGTGCTGTCGCAACCTTCAGCCGATGGCCAAGTATGCACATATTCACCCGGAATGGTGACATACTCACCGAATATGAGCACACTGTCGCCAGCACAAACCGATAGGTTTTCTTTTATCAAAAAAGTATCGTTTACCACGAGGTGAATAACGTGAGTGCTGTCGCAACCTCCCGTGCTCTGGAAAGTCATGGGGTAGTCGCCCGCCACACCGACGGGGGTGCCGAAAATATCGGCGGTTTCTGTTTCACAAATGATGATGGTCTCTTCTGTCTGAAATGTATCGCTCACTGTGAGGGTGATGATATGGGTGCTGTCGCAACCATTCGCAGATGGATAAGCCATACTGTACACACCAGGTACATTGGTGGGAGTGCCGAAAATATCGGCCATCTCGTTGCCACAGATGTGGATGGATTCGGAAGTCTGCACCGTGTCGTTTACGGCCACGTTCAGGTGGTGCACGCCCACGCAAAGGTTGGTTCCGGTCACCGTCACGGAATACAGGCCGGCCTCAGCGGCTGTCACATGCGGAATAATGGGCTTTTGCTCATCAGAAGTAAAGCCCTGTGGCCCCGACCACTCGAACAAATCGCCACCACCGGCGAGAAGGCGCAGCGTATCGCCTTCGCAAACAGGGCTGTTGCTCGTGGTGCCAAGCCCTGGCAACGGCAACACGGTATAGACCACCTCGTCAGATTGTGTGTACCCGCATTGAAGCGTGATGGTCACAGAGTAGATGCCGGTAACCAATGGCGTAACCGTAGGGTTTGCAATATCGTAGGCACTGAGGTCTGGAGAGGGGAACCAATTATAAGCCAGCCCATTGGGGTCGGCCTGTAGAACGGCGCTGTCGCCGGGACATTTTTCAATATCGGCCATGGGCTGAATGGGCGGCGGGCCAAAGCAAATGGAATGCCCATTGAAAGCTGTACCGGAGGCTCCGCTAAACCCAAAATACACGGTGGACACGCCGCCAAAGATGTCATTCACTATGTCTCCCTGGTAGGTGATGGATACAGTATCGAGTGACACGGTAAGCGTTTTGTTAGAGGGGTTCCAATTGACGTTGAAGCAGTGGTCGTTGCAATCCTGTAAGTTTGGAAGTGCGAGGGGCCCCATGAGGTTATCTGCCGAGTTGTGATCGGCACTGCCGTTTCGCATCACGGCGATGTGGTCTTCGGCCGGGTCGCCGTGGCTGGCGTTCTGAAAGTCGTCGAACTGCACCACTATTGAGGGGGCAATTCCCTCATATCCCAGGCCCCCGCCAGAGGTTCCCACGTCTGTGTTGGAGGTTGCAAAAATAAATGCCATGCCGTCACCGCCATTTTCATTGCAGCCGAAATTTATGCGCGCTTTCAGGTTAAAAGGGGTGTACAAGCTATAAGTGCCATTGGAAAATATGGTGCCGGCCTGGCTGGCCGAATCGGGAGTTAGTTGGTAGCAACTGCCTCCGAGGTTGGCAGCGCTGCCATTCACCACAAGCGTTTGGCCGCTCATTTTATTTGAGAAAAGGAGGAGCACGGCGAGGGCCGGTAATAAATAACAGACTTTTGCAATGGCGGTGCGCCTTTGTGTAATCTTCATTAAACGAGTATTTGTAAACGGCATAGAGATGGGGAATGAACCGTTGCGGAACGGGGCACGGCAGATAAAATTCGCATACGGGAGAGTAACAAAATTTGCACCGAAAAACAGATATTGCCTTCCGGCAAACTCACCGGCCTGTGTTACATACTTCTTTCTTTACTTAAAAAAAAATTATGAACGCTATTGAAGAACAAATCCTCGAAACCTGGCGCATTCACAATCGCATCAATCTGTTCATGCTGGAAAACATCCCGGCCGAAGCAATGAGTTCCACGCTCAGCAAGCGCGGGGGACGTGACATTAGCCGGCAAATAGCACACCTTTGCAACGTGCGTGCAAACCGGCTGACGTCCTTTTCAAAAAAATGTGGAACACCCCTGGAAGAGTTCGGTAAAAGCGAATGCCCACCAAAAGAAAAATTAGCGGAAGCCCTGCAACTATCGGGCGCGGTGATGGAGCAATACCTTTCCTATTGCCTCGAAAACGGGGGGAAAGTATCCAATTTCAAGCAAGGCATAGTGCCCATGCTTGGCTACTACATCACCCACGAATCACACCACCGCGGCAGCATCCTGCTAACGATGAAACAATGTGGATACAGCCTGCCCGGCGAGCTGAAATGGGGCATCTGGGATTGGAAAAAATTTTGAATTATTTAATTTAATAACCAACACCTGTTTCCAAACGGCCACCCATGCGAATGGCCGGTCTGATACGACCGCGGTGGTAAGTGGTGCAATTAACGATTGCAGGGCTACTTTGTAAATTTTCGATATCTGGTTGCGATTTGCAATTGCGCGCGTCAGTCATTTACCTTATATCCCGGGCAATTTGCTTTTGAGGTTTTTTCTCGCTGCCCCAGTCTTCGGGGTTGTGGCACTGATTGCAGCCAAATTTGGAGAGCGGTTAAAACCCATCTTTAAAATCATCCTCCAATCGTTCCTCGTCGTGGTCTTTTAACTGCTCCGGTAGAGCAATAGGGCTTCCTCATAATCGAAGGTTTTGCCTTGGGATGTCAAAGATTCCAGTGCAGACTATACAGAACGATTAACAGCCTTCGGATTGCTGAACGAGACGAGCCCTGCCCCTGACTTTCATCAGCCGGGTTACCGCATGCCGGTCATTTTCGTTAATTTCGCCGTCGCAAATTTTCAAGCTTACAATCTTACAGAAATGATAAACCTGATATTATTCGGCCCTCCCGGCTCCGGCAAAGGAACGCAGGCTGCCAAATTGGTGGAGAAATACCACCTCGTGCACATCTCCACCGGAGACTTGTTCCGCTATGAAATGGGCAACAACACCCCGTTGGGACAACAGGCAAAAAGCTACATGGAAAAAGGGCAGCTCGTGCCCGACGAAGTAACCGTCGGAATGCTGAAAAACAAGGTAGACGCCAACCCGGATGCAGAAGGTTTCATCTTCGACGGCTTCCCGCGCACCATTACCCAGGCCGAGGCTCTCGACCGGCTGATGGAAGAAAAAGGTGCTCCCGTTTCAGCGCTCATCGCACTCGACGTGGACGATGAAGAAATCACCCAGCGTATCCTGTTGCGTGGCAAAACATCGGGCCGAAGCGACGACAACGACGAAAGCATCATCCGCAACCGCATCGAAGTTTATAAAAGCGAGACCTCGCCGGTATTCGAATATTATGGCCAATCCTGTAAATCGCAAAAAATAAATGGCCTGGGCACCATCGAGGAAATTTTCAGCCGCCTTTGCACAGCGATTGACGAACTGTAATTTTTGTGCCGGATGGTGTTTAATTTTGTCTGGGTTGAGAAGGTCGAGATGTATTAGCTCAACCATCTCAACCTCCTCAACCATCTCAACTTCCCATGGCTGACCAAAACTT